>JBJEUC010000165.1:0-4040 GCA_051883635.1 Candidatus Fimadaptatus sp. | reverse complement strand
CGCCTGCAGTGCGAGATATGGGAGCGCTTCCTCAAGCGCTACTCCGACGCCTACTGCGTGCTGCGCTTCGGCGACGACCTGGGCTTCAACACGTCCACGCTGCTGCCCGCGCCCGACGTAATAAAGTACGTCGTGCCGCAGTACCGCCGCATAACCGACATGGTGCATGCGACCGGGCGGCCCTTCCTTTTGCACTCCTGCGGCAACATATTCAGCGTGTTCGACGCGCTGATAGACGAGGGGCGCATTGACGCCAAGCATTCCAACGAGGACGGCATTGCGCACTTCAGCGTGTGGGTGGAAAAGTACGGCGACCGCATAGGCAACTTCGGCGGCATAGACACCGACGTGCTCTGCCGGCAGAGCGAGGACTACATACGCAAGTATGTGTTCGACTGCCTGGAGCGCACCCGCAACGGCGGCGGCATGGCCTTCGGTTCGGGCAACTCGATACCCGACTACGTGCCTACCGCCGGGTATCTGGCCATGGTGAACGCCGTGCGCGAGTGGCGCGGGGATTACCGGGACTAAGGCGCGTTGCCGGGCGACATGCCCGCGCGTGAGGGAGGCTGCATGGACGGAAGGCTGAGGAACATGACCGCCGTGTACCTGCTCAGGGGCAGCAGGGTACTGCTGCTGTACAGGCAGGGCGGCAGGGTGGTTAACGACGTCTGGACGGGCTCGGCAGGGGGCCACTTTGAGCGCGACGAGCTGAACGACGCCCGGGCCTGCGTGTTGCGGGAGCTGAACGAGGAGCTGGGGCTGCAGCCGGAGGACATAGAGGGGCTGGCGCTCCGCTACATCGCCCTCAGCAGAAGGAAGGGCGAGATACGGCAGAACTACTACTTCTTCGCGGAGCTGGGGCGCGGAGTCGACGATGACCTCTCGTCCAACGAGGGTACGTGCCGGTGGTTCGAGCTGGACGGGATACACTCGCTGGCGATGCCCTATTCGGCAAAGCACGTTATGGAGCACTACTGCGCGGAGGGCCGCTGGACGAACGCGCTGTATGTGGCCGTTTCGGGGCCGGAGGGCGTAAGGTTCTGCGAGCTGAAGGAGTTCTGAGGCGGGCAGGGGCCAAGATGCAGCCCATGCAAAAAGCCCCTCCGCAGGCGGACTCATGCGGAGGGATGGGAGAGCTGGCAGCAGATGACAAAGCCCGGGAGGGCCGGAGCCTTCCCGGGCTTTGCGCGCGTCCGGGGCAGAAAGCTGCCGCCGCCTGACAGGCAAAGCCGCCTCCGCAGACGATATCATGCGGAGGCGGCTTGCTCAGGCGTGCGGGGCAGCTCAGCCCACAGCCTCTATCTCGCTTATCGAGGTGACGAAGTCCACGGCGAACGCGCCGATGCTGTCCTCCGTGCCGACTATCATGAAGAGGTAGTAGGTGCCCATGCCGCTGTGGCATACCAGCAGGTCGATTATGGAGCCGTCCGAGCCGGTAACGGCCATCTCGCGGAAGGTCTGGGTGCACAGCGTGGCGTCGGATATGGTGGTGGGGTCGTAGGAAAAGGTCACGCCGTCTTCGCCGCTGTAGGTGACCAGGTCGTTTGCGAGCAGCTCCATGTACTGGTCGATGCTGGTCACGGCCTCGGGGTCCTCAACCTCCTCACAGCAGATGGTGGTGCTTACCGAATAATCGGAGTTGCATATCATGGCTATGGCGGTGGGGTTGAGCGCTGTGACGCTCTCCGTGCTGTCGCCTATCAGGTTGCCGTTTTCGTCCAGGCCGTTCATCGCGTTGATGGTAGCCTCGTCGGCGTGCGTCCAGCCCTCGGGCAGGGTGATGGAAAAGCCCAGGTCGTACAGCTCGAATATATCGTCGGTCACCCAGCAGAAGCTGGAGGGCGCGGGCTCCGAATCGGCCAGGGCGAGCGTCGGCACTACGGCCAGGCAGAGGGCTAGTATGACGGAAATCAGTTTGCGCATTATCGGTTCCTCCTGATACTTGTGATGGGGAGAAATTTACCGCCTATATTATACCATAACGCCGCCGGGCTGGGCGGCGATTGCGTAAAAAAATCAGGATAAAACATCGATATGCCATCTCTTTTGCGGCCAGGCGCCGTTGCGCTTGAAAAGTAGGGCGATATGTTGTACAATAGCTGTGTAAACGGCATTGAAGGCGAATGCTCGATTCCGAATCGAATCAGTAAACAGGCAAATAAAGCTGTCGGGAGGATATTCGATGTCTGCTAAGTATTGCATTGGTGTTGACTTTGGCACGCTGTCGGCGCGCGCGCTGCTGGTCGACGTGGCCGACGGGCGCGAGCTGGCTACCGCTACTATGGACTATCCCCATGCCGTGATGGACGAGCGCCTGCCGGACGGCACGCGGCTGGCCCCGGACTGGGCGCTGCAGCATCCCCAGGACTACCTTGACACTATGGGCTACACGGTCAAGCGCGTGCTGGAGGAGTCGGGCGTGAACAGCGCCGACGTGGTGGGCATGTCGATAGACTTCACCGCCTGCACGATGATAGCTGTGGATAAGTCCGGCACGCCGCTGTGCTTCAAGGACGAGTTCCGCTCCAATCCGCACGCCTATGTCAAGCTGTGGAAGCACCACGCCGCGCAGTATCTGGCGGACAGGCTCAACGCCATTGCCGAGGAGCGCGGCGAGACATTCCTCAAGCGCTACGGCGGCAAGATATCCAGCGAGTGGATGATACCCAAGATATGGCAGGTGCTCGAGGAGGCGCCCGAGGTCTACGAGGCCACCGACCGCTTCATGGAGGCCGCCGACTGGGTCATAATGCAGCTCACGGGCCGCGAGGCGCGCAACAGCTGCACCGCGGGCTACAAGGCCATGTGGTCCAAGCGCGAGGGCTATCCCAGCCGCGAGTTCTTCCGCGCGCTCGACCCGCGCCTGGAAAACGTGGTCGAGGACAAGCTGTCGCTCGACATCTACCCGATAGGCTCCCGCGCGGGCGAGGTGACGGAGGCTGCGGCCGCGTGGTCGGGCCTGAGCGCGGGCACCGCCGTGGCGGTCGCCAACGTTGACGCGCACGTATCGCTGCCGCCCGTGGGCCTGACCGAAAAGGGCAAGATGCTCATGATAATGGGCACCTCCACCTGCGACATAATGCTTTCGGACGAGGAGAAGATAGTGCCCGGCATGTGCGGCGTGGTCGAGGACGGCGTTATACCGGGCCTGATGGGCTACGAGGCCGGCCAGAGCTGCGTGGGCGACCACTTCAACTGGTTTGTGGACAACTGCGTGCCCGAGGACTACAAGCGCGAGGCCGATGCGCGCGGCATCGACCTGCACGTGCTGCTGACCGAAAAGGCCCAGGCCTACAAGCCGGGCGAGAGCGGCCTGCTGGCGCTGGACTGGTGGAACGGCAACCGCAGCGTGCTGGTGGACACCAACCTCACGGGCATGATGCTGGGCATGACGCTCACCACCAAGCCGGAGGAGATGTACCGCGCGCTGGTCGAGGCCACCGCCTACGGCGCGCGCATGATAGTGGACACCTTCAACCATAGCGGCGTGAAGATAGACGAGATATACGCCTGCGGCGGCATATCGCAGAAGAACCCCTTCATCATGCAGATATACGCCGACGTGCTGGGCTACGAGATACGCATAGCCCGCTCGACCCAGGCCCCGGCGCTGGGCGCGGCCATGTTCGGAGCCGTGGCGGCGGGCGCGGCGCAGGGCGGCTACGACTCCATAGTGGACGCGGCCCGGCACATGGGCGGCGTCAAGGACGTGGTGTACCGCCCGATACCGGAGAACCAGGCCATATACGAAAAGCTCTACGCCGAATACGCGGCCCTGCACGACTACTTCGGCCGCGGCGGCAACGACGTAATGAAGCGGCTCAAGGAGATAAAGCGCGAGCAGAGCAAGTGATGTCAGGCGGCGGGGGATGAGGGGTCCCCTGCCGCATTATTTCTGATGAGGTGTGTGCTGCTTTGCATTCTACTGTTGCTTTGCAGCTTCGTGGCAGCTTCCTTGCGCCGCTGTTGCTTGTGGACGCTACCGCGTGGCAGCCTCCGGCGGCCAAGAAGGGATAGGGGGATTGCGAGTTCCCCCT
>JBJEUC010000164.1:0-4068 GCA_051883635.1 Candidatus Fimadaptatus sp. | reverse complement strand
GCCTCCATGCGCTTCACGCCTTTCCCGCGCAGCCGAACAGGTCTATCTTGCGCTCCACCTCGGCGGCGATGTAGTCCTTCTTAAGATTGCGCGCCTCCAGGTAGTCCAGGCCCTTTTCCAGCGCCGCCTGCTGCGCGCGCATGCCGGCCTGGCACAGGTTAGTGAATATGTTCACCTTGGCGATGCCCTCCGCGATGGCGCGGCGGAAGTCGTCGTCCGAAAGGCCCGAGCCGCCGTGCAGCACCAGCGGCGCATCCACCGCGCCGCGTATCTCGCGCAGGCGCTCGAAGGAGAGCCTGGGCGCAGTCTTGTACGCGCCGTGCGCGGTGCCTATGGCGATGGCGAGCGCGTCCACGCCCGTATCGGCCAGGTACTGCCGCGCTTCCTCCACGGTAGTGTAGCGGCTCTCTCCCGTATCCTCGTCCGCATTGCCCACATGGCCTATCTCGCCCTCGACGGACGCGCCGAACGCGTGGGCGATGCGCACTATCTCGCGCGTCTCCTCGATGTTCTGCTCGTAGGGCTTCACCGAGCCGTCGAACATGATGCTGGAAAAGCCCATGTGCAGCGCCTCCATGCAGCGCTCGAACGTGAGACCGTGGTCGTAGTGCACCACTACCGGCACGCTGGCGCGCTTCGCCGCGGCGACGATGGCCGGGCTGATGAGCTTTAGCTCGCCATAGGGCAGCAGTATCTCCGCCGTGCCGATGATGACAGGCGCGCGCTTCTTCTCCGCCGCCTCCAGCACGGCCTCGAGCATGTCGGTATCGGTGGTGTTGAACAGGCCCACGGCGTAGCGGCCCTTTTGCGCGTCTGAAAGTACTTCGTTAAGGCTGACAAGCATGGTTTTTTCCTCCCCGGATGTATCTTTTTTGTGATCTGCAATTTCCAGCGGCGCGGACGGCGCAGAACCGGCGTCATCCGTGCCGCGCATTGGGCATGGGGATATGCGGGTGCGGTGGTTCTCCGCGCTGCCCGCGCGCAAGGCGCCCTTCCGCTTCACGCGCCCCTCAGAGCGCGTTTTCCTCCCATTCATCCATCATCCGCTCGAGCTCGCCGTGCGGCTTCATTCCGCTGATGGAGTCGGCCGCCGCGAGACTGGCCGCCGCCGCTGCCGCCGCGTAGCGCAGCATCCAGCGCGGGTCCCGGCCCTGATAGACGGCGTACAGGCAGCCCGCGCAGAAGGCGTCGCCCGCACCCACGCTGCCCTTGATATAGCCCTTGGGCAGGCGGAAGGAGGGCGCGATGGTCAGGCCGGCGTCCGCGTCCATGCAGAAGCCCGCCTCCGGGCAGTGCAGCACGGCGCGCCGCTTTACGCCCCTTTGCATAAACAGCTCCAGCGTCCGGACGATGTTGTCCACTATGAGCCTTCCGTCCGCGTCGCGCGGCGCAAGGCCCGAGGCCGCGCAGCCCTCTATCTCGTTCATTATCGCGTAATCGCAGTAGCTCAGCGCGGGCAGCACCTTTTCCTGAAAGAGACGCTCCTCGCCGCTAACCACGTCTATGGAGGTGGCTATGCCGCGCGCCTGCACGTCGTGCAGATACCGCGCCATCGCGGTGCCGTACTGCGCATCCGGCGCGTCGAAGGCGTCCAGCAGCAGTATATAGCCTATGTGCAGCAGGTCGCACTCAAGGCTCTCCGCCGGGATATGTGCGGGTGAGAACTCCGCGTTCGCGCCGCGATAGTGGAAAAAGGTGCGCTCCCCGGTGTCCATGGCGCTTATGGCGTCGCTGAAGCTCGTGCGGCGCGCCTGCGATACGCTTACGGCGCGTGTGTCCACACCGTTTTCCTCCAGCGTGCGCAGTATGAACCGGCCGTCCTCGTCCTCGCCCACGCAGCCGGCCGCGCGCAGCGCCATGCCGCCCTGCATCCTTGCCAGGTCTATTATGGTATTGGGCGCGCAGCCGCCCACGGCCCGCTCCACCTCGGTGATATCCGCCAGGCGGCCTATGGCAGGGTAAGCCGGAACCGTCTTGACCGTATCCACAATCATGTTGCCAGCGATGGTAATGCCCCTGTTCATATCGTCTGCTCATCTCCTCTGCCCGGAGCACGCACAGTGCTCAAGCGCAAGCTCATTTGCGCACCCTCAAAATACCACAATGTCCCCACCGCGTCAACCACAAATTGGCCTTTTTCCGCGCTCAGCCGCTCCCTCCGCGCCGGAAAGGGCAGCGCCGGGACGGGCAAGGGGACAGCGCGTTGTGTGTATCCGCATAATTATATTGGCGGATTTTGTTGACAAGCACTGCGGATGGAGTATAATTAATGCCAAATCATAAAACTGCGGGAAGAAACCGCCCTGTCCGCGCAAAAGCCCGCCGCTGTTTTTGGCTGTACGGCGCCCGGCGCGTTCCGGCGCAGCGATACGGCGTCACGGGCGGGCGCGCACGAGCGGGGCGGAGTGCGCCCGCAGATGAGCGTGTTTGGGTGAGCGAAATGACGATGGGTTCCGATATGACGCGGCCGGGCAACGGCGTGGCCTACTACCATCTGCCCGGCCTGTTTGAGTTCCATGAGCTGTACCGCCTGTTCCTGCCGCTGTTCCGCGAGCACAGGGAGTACTTCTACGACTGGTGCGACATCGGCTCGATATACGGCGCGCCGGAGGGCTGCATATGGGGCGGCGGCCGCGTCGGGAGCGGGCGCTGCGAGCCGCAGGCAGCGCTGGCTCTGGCGCGGGAATACGGCGTATCCGCCCGGCTGACGTTCAGCAATTCGCTTTTGCGGGAGGAGCACCTTGCCGACAGGCGCTGCAACGCGCTTTGCCGGATGTTCGAGCAGAGCGACGGGCCCCGCAACGGAGTTATCGTCCATTCGGAGCTGCTGCTGGGCCACATTCGGCGCAGCTATCCGGGGCTTTACCTGGTGTCCTCCACCACCAAGGTGCTGACGGAGTTCGAGCAGCTCGCGCGCGAGACGGCGCGGGAGGAGTTCGACTACGTCGTGCCGGACTTCCGCCTGAACAGGGCGTTTGACGGGCTGAGCGGGCTGAGCGCCCATCAGAAGGCCAAGGTGGAGTTCCTGTGCAACGAGTGCTGCTGGTTCGGCTGCCGCGACCGCAGGCAGTGCTACGAGGCCGTCAGCCGCAAGAACCTGGGCGAGGACCGCGCCGAGCATCGCTGCACCGCGCCGGACGCCGGCGGCGGCTACCGCTTTTCCCGGGCGATGGCCAACCCCGGCTTCATCGGCACGGGCGACATCGTGAACGTCTACCTGCCGATGGGCTTTTCCCAGTTCAAGATAGAGGGCCGGGGGCTGGGCAGCGCACTCATCCTGGAGTTCCTGCTCTACTACATGACCCGGCCCGAGTATCAGATACGGGTGCGGGAGGAGATCTATCTGGACAACATGCTGGACCTGTTCTGAGCATAGCTTGCACCCAATGGTGAAGGCTGCTGACGCTTTTACCTAACGATGGCCAACCTAGGATTCATCTGCACAAGCGACATCATAAATGCCCAAATTCGTTTTTAAAATGCGCGCTCACTTGTATAGAGTCAGGAGCAGAGGACACACAGAGATGTTCCCGAGCACTCCCTTGTCCCGGTTGGCCATCAAAAACATATAAGACGCGGGTAAAGCTCCAGCAATAGTTGTATATGTAAACACACCCATGCCTTACATGTAGAATTGCTCCTCTGTCCAATGGTCAAAATGGTAAATGTTGTTCTTGTTCAAATATTCATCCGAATACAGACATGTCATAATATCCATGTCGTCAAAAAAGTCGAACACCCAGTCCTTCCATGTATCCAAGCCTTCGATGCCGTAGGCTTTCATAGATGGATACATACACTCCATAAGGTTTTCTGCCTCTTCGGAGAAGAGGTATATCGCCAGTTCCTGCATAACGCTGTGCGCCAAAAAGTTGTCGTCATAGCGGGCAGTTTCCCTCAGCTTTATAATCGTCGCTTTCAGGTTATATAGAAAATCATAATCATATTTCATCAAAAACTGTTTCGGCAACATATCCTTCGTCATAGACGCAGGTAGCTGACCCACATGGGTTCCATTCGGCATTGTAGACAGTTCCCGCAAATCCCCCTCCACGCTGTCCAGCAAAA
>JBJEUC010000163.1:2583-4088 GCA_051883635.1 Candidatus Fimadaptatus sp. | reverse complement strand
GGTTCAATTCGATAAGCAGGCCCTCCAACGCGATATTCTGCATCGTGCTCGGAATCGTTTCCCTGCTGATGATAGTGCCCATGGTGCTGGTGCTGATAGTTTCGTTCTCCTCGGACGCCTCGATATCGTATAACGGCTTTTCCTTCTTCCCGTCCGAGTGGTCGCTGGAAGGCTACCGCTACCTTATGAAGATGGGCGACCAGGTGGCCAATTCATACAAGATAACGATATTCTACACCCTCGTTGGCACGCTGATGAGCCTGTCGGTCATGAGCCTGTACGCCTACGTGCTGGCGCAGCCCCGCTTCAAGCACCGCAAGTTCTTCACTTGGATACTTTTCTTCACGATGCTGTTCTCGGGCGGCCTGGTTCCCTCGTACATACTGTACGTGCAGTACCTGCACATATACGATACCGTGTGGGTGTTCCTGCTGCCCAGCCTGGTAAGCGCTTATAATGTCATCATTTTGCGCACTTTCATCCAGAGCACGATACCCGATACCCTGTTCGAGGCCGCCAAGATAGACGGCGCGGGCCACTGGCGCATATTCGTGCAGATAGTGCTGCCGCTGTTCAAGGCAGGTCTGGCCACGATAGCGCTGTTCAACGTGGTGGGCCGCTGGAACGACTGGTTCACGGGCCTTCTGTACATACAGAACCCCAAGCTCGTCCCGATACAGACCATGCTGCAGAAGATACAGGACCAGCTGGACTTCCTCAAGAACAACTCCGAATTTGCCAGCACCCCCGACGGCATACAGATGCTCAAGTCGCTGCCCACCCAGAGCCTGCGCATGGCCTGCGTGGTGATAGTCGTGCTGCCCGTGCTGGCCGCTTACCCCTTCTTCCAGCGCTACTTTGTACAGGGCCTGACGATAGGCTCGGTCAAGGGCTAAACCCGGTTCTCGGCCGCCATGATGCGGCTTGGAATAAATATTAATCAGGAGGAAATACACATGTCTCGCAAACTCACAGTGTTCGCTCTGGTGCTTTGCATGGTGCTTTCCCTGATGCCCGTAGTGTCCTTCGCGGACGCCGGCACCGAGGATTGCCCCAACATTGACTGGTACTTCGGCCAGGTTGAGCAGCCGGATTGCCAGATGGTCAATGATTACATCAACGAGTACCTCAAGGAGAAGGTCGGCGCGACCGTTACCCTGCACTTCTGGTCCGGCGACCAGTACTGGGACAACATGACCACCATGATCTCCTCCGGTCAGGATGTCGGCATCATCGGCTTCGGCAGCCAGACCAAGCTGGACTACGTGCTGAACTCTCAGCGCGGCGCTTACTATCCTCTCGAGGACATGCTGGGCACCATCGGCGCCGATACCAAGGCTCTGTTCCCGGATGAGATCTGGGACGCCATGACCATCGACGGCCACATCTACGGCATACCCTCCAAGAAGGATAACGGCTACTACATCTCCCTGATCTACAACGCCACCATGGCGGAAGAGCTGGGCATCGACATGGAGAGCTACGAGTACATCGATATGCGCCAT
>JBJEUC010000163.1:0-2483 GCA_051883635.1 Candidatus Fimadaptatus sp. | reverse complement strand
GGCGGAAGAGCTGGGCATCGACATGGAGAGCTACGAGTACATCGATATGCGCCATATCGAGGAGCTGGCTCTGCAGGTCAAGGAGCTGCGCGACGCCGCGCATCCCGAGTGGGCCGATCACCCCGTGCTGTGGGACAACAACCGTGAGATGCCCTACAACTTCGCTTTCGAGAGCTTCCTGAACGACTCCTACATCGCGGTCTGCGACATCGACGAGTTCGACGAGCTGGCTGACAGCGATTCCACTCAGGTTGTCAACTTCTACAACACTCCCGAGTATCTGGAGTACGCCATACAGCGTCAGCGCATGGTCGACGAGGGCATCTACCTCTACGATTACACCGATCGTACCGACCTGCAGTATGACGGCGGCGTGTTCGGCTTCCTGGGCTGGGGCTACACCTACATGGAGCCGCATATGTACGGCGACGCCTTTGAGACCAAGATGATCATGTCCACCAACCTGTGGACCGAGACCAACAACTACTTCTCTGCCGGTACCGCCATCTCCTCTCAGTGCGCGTACCCCGAGAAGGCCATGGAGATACTGAACCTGGTCAACACCGATTCCTTCTTCGCCACCACGATGCGCTTCGGTATCGAAGGCGAGCATTACACCTATGACGCGGACGGCAAGATGACCTTCGCCGGCACCAAGAACGAGGATCCCTCCAGCCGCGCCTACTACAACTGGTACATGGCTCCTGTCGGCAACCTGCTGATAGTGCAGGCTCCCGAGCAGCTGGCCGGCCCCGACGGCATCATGCTGACCAACATGGCCAAGTACAACGATGAGTGCGTCGTTCCCGCTCACATGGGCTTCGTGTTCGACACCACTCCTGTGACCAACGAGATCGCCGCCTGCACCAACGTCGTTGCTGAGTTCTCCAAGGACATCCGCACCGGCCAGCTGGGCAGCGAGGACGAGGTCCGCGATGTTGTAGCCGAGTTCAACGACAAGCTGGCCGCCAACGGCGTTGACGCTATCGTCGCCGAAGTGCAGGCTCAGATCGACGCCTGGGTCGCCGCCAAGGCTTCCTGATAACCGGCTAACAAACGCACAGGCGCTTCTTTAGGCGCACATAATCCGGAAGGCCCGCCGCGAGGCGGGCTTTCCTTTTGACATGCGGTATTGACAAAGCGCACAAAAGAAAACTGCGCAGGCTGTCAAAATGGGGATTGCATTTTCGCGCGAAACGTGCGATAATGCCCACGACAGGCATTCGCGGCGCATGTGTCCCGCGAGGCCATATACCTGGCGGCACAGCCGCAGGAGGATGAAAGCGCATGGCGATATACATCACGCTGGACGCCGGCGGGACCAAGTGCAACGCGATAATGTTCGACGACGGTCTGAACATACTCGGTCGCGGACTGTCCGGCGGCGTCAATACCACGCAGACTTCGCCAGAGGATTCCCACGCAAATATCGTAAAATGCATCGAGCAGCTCTTCAGCGACTTCTGCCCGGACGAGATAGAGTGCATATACACGTCGTTCGTCGGCCCGGTGGACGTGCTGCTGGAGGAGCTGGGCAAGCGCACCCGCATAGTGAGCAGTCAGATACTGGGCGAGCCCAAGGCCGGTATGCTGGCCGGCGCGCTGCGCAGGGAGGGCATGCTGGCCATAGCCGGCACGGGCTCGGACGTGTTCTATATAACCGAGCAGCGCGACCCGGGCCGCAGCGACGTCGTGGGCGCATATGGGCCCATACTGTCCGACTACGGCAGCGGCACGTGGATAGGCCAGCAGGCGCTGCGCGCGGCCGTGAGCGCGTATGACGGCTGGACGCCCGAGACCATGCTCACCCAAATGATAATGGACGAATGGCAGATAGACGACGTATGGGGAATGGTGAACCGCATACACGGCTCGGTGGCGCCCTTCCGCACGGTGGCGTCGGTGGCGCCGATAGTGGGGCGCGCGGCGCGCGCGGGCGACGCGGTCGCGCTGGACATAATAAAGAGCGCGGGCGACGTGATGGCCGAGCAGGCGCTGTGCCTCATGCGCCGCCGGGACGAGATACCGCCCGACCATCGCTGCATGGTGGTGTGCGGCGGCGCGTGGAAGGTGCATCCGCTCATGTTCGAGACCTTCCGCGACCGCATACAGGCCGTGCATCCCGAGGTGGACGTGATAAAGCCCTGCTTTGAGCATGTGATGGCCGGCCCGGTGCTGCTGCTGCTGGAGCGCGGCATGAGCTGCGACGAGGTGCGCGCACTGCTCAGCGAAAAGTTCAGCGAATACGTGATAAAGTGGTAGACCTACGAAAGGGGCGACGATATGGACGTCATAAAGGCATACTTTGACAATTTTCAGAATGTCATCAGCAAGGTCGTGGATACCCAGAGCGACAAGCTGATGGAGGGCGCGCGCAAGCTGGCCGAGGCGGCGCTGGGCGGCCACAACATATTCGCGTTCGGCTGCTCGCACGCGGGCCTGCTGGCGCTGGAGCTGTACTACCGCACGGGCGGCATGGCACT
>JBJEUC010000162.1:0-4098 GCA_051883635.1 Candidatus Fimadaptatus sp. | reverse complement strand
AGGCGGCGTTTCCGCCCCCCGGCATCCGCCAGCCTGCCCAATCGATTCAACAAGCCACGGCGCGCTGCCGCATATCGAAAGCACCAGTGTTCCCGCAAGGCCGTCCTCCTTCAGAGCGCCCATCGTTTCCGGCAGCATTTCCGCCCCCCATCCGCCAGCCTGCCCAATCGATTCAACAAGCCACGGCGCGCTTCCACATGCCGAAAGCACCCGTGAGCCCGCAATGCCGACCACCCTCCGAGCATCCATCGTTTCCGAAAGCATTCCCGTTCCCGCCACCCACCATCTTACCCATCGACTAACAAACCACGGCGCGCCCGAACCCCGCGTTCAGGCGCGCCGTGCTGTGCATATCCAGTTTTCCCCGCCGCCGCATTCCCGCTCGCGGCAGGGCCGTTCCGTCCGTCAGGCCGTCCCGCATGTACAGCCCCGCCCGCCTACGCGCCGATGTCGCGCAGCGCGCGCGCGATGGCCTTCACGTTGGCTATCGGGGTGTCCGTGGGCAGCTCGCAGCCAGGCATGAACATGGCCCGGCGGCCCGCAGCCTGGCGCGCGCGCTCCAGCATCGCGTCGTAGGTGTGCTGCGCGTCGCAGGAATACACGTCGGCGACGGGGTCGATGTTGCCGTTGAGTATGCAGCTGTCGCCGACGATGTCCAGCGCCCGGCTCATGTCGACGGCGTGGTCTATGTCGATTATGCGCGCGCCGCAGTCGCGCGAGTAGGGCAGTATGCGCAGCGTGTTGCCGCACATGTGCAGCCGCCCGCGTATGCCCTTGCTCTCCATGCGCTCAAACAGCCTCTTGTGCAGGGGCAGCACCAGCTCCTCGTACATGGCGGGCGTTGTCAGCGAGGCCACGGGGTCGGCGATGTACACGTAGCGCGCGCCGATGGCTGCCAGCTCATCGATGAAGTCCAGCGCCGTCTCGGTCACGGTCGCAAGCAGCTGCGCGACGGCCTCGGGCTCGTCTATGGCGTCCACCAGCAGCGCCTCCACGCCGCGGATGTTGCCGGCCACGGTCATCGGGCCGACCGCCAGCGTCATGGGGTAGATGTCGCTGTCCTCAAGCGCCAGCTCGGTGGCCTTGACCAGGTCGAACAGGCGCGGTATCTCGCGCGCCCGGAGCGGCCGCAGCGCGCTCGCGCCGGAGATGTCGTCCAGCGCGTACTTGACCACGGTGGGGAGCTTCTTTGCGCTGAACTCCAGCACGGAGCCGTAGCCCTCCGCCTCGCGCGCCAGATCGGATGCTATCTGTATGAAGTCGAGCTCCAGCTCGTGCGCCGCAAGGCGCGCGGCCTCCTCCATGCGGCGGTGATCCTTGCAGTAGGTGTCCACGCCTATGCCGTTAAACTGCGTCACCATGCTCCCGACTATGGTCAGGTTGGGCCTGCGATCCACCGGCTGCCCGGCGGTGTATGCGTCCAGACGCTCCTTTGCATTCATATGTACTTCCTCCTTTGCGGCGAGCGCTTCATTTGGGTCCCTTACGGGGGCTAGTATACTCTGTATGTTTTATCAGGTCAAGCCGAATAACCCATGCAAAACGTGTAATATATTTTACCGACGCGGTGCCGCACGATTCCGCCTGCGCAAAATGACGGAAACACGTCAAAAATTGACAGAAAATGAATGTACACACGTCAAAAATAGTGCTATAATATGTCCGCAAGAGGAGGAGGAGACAGCATGCAGGAAAAGTGGGTGCGCGGCGCGCTGGAATACGCAGCGCTGTGCCTGCTGGCTATCGGGATGGCCCTCAACTATCAGATATTCATACTGCACAACGCGTTTGCGCCTACCGGCATCAACGGCCTGGCGACCATGCTGCAGTACATGTTCCACTTCAGCGTCGGTTACGTGTCGCTGATAGTCAACATACCGCTGGCCGTAATGGCGTTTTTTTGTGTGGATAAGCGCTTCGCGATAAAGACGCTGGCGTTTTCGCTCACGTTCTCGGGCGCGCTGCTGCTGCTTCAGACGCGCGTAGACCTAACTCGCTTCATATACCACACGGACGACGGCCGCAGCACGCTGCTGGCGCCGGTGGCCTCGGGCGCGCTGAACGGGCTTATATACGGCGCGTCGATACAGCTGGGCGCCAGCACCGGCGGTATCGACTTCATCGCCGCCTATGTACACAAGCGGCGGCCCGAGTATTCGCTCATGCGGGTCATATTCGCCATCAACACCGGCGTGGCCATATTATCGTATTTCGTGTACGATTTTAACATCGAGCCCGTGGTGCTGTGCATAATCTTCAGCTTCATCACGTCGCATGTGAGCGACAGCATGCTCAAGGGCGGCCAGCGCGCGCTCAAGGTCGAGATGATAACGGCCCATCCGCGCGAGATAGCGGACGAGCTGATACGCGAGCTGCGCCACAGCGTCACGATACTCAAGGCCGAGGGCGGCTATACCCACAGCGAAAAGACCCTGCTCATATGCGTCATCAACAAGCACCAGATAACCCGCTTCACGCAGATAATCAGCGCGTATCCCGACACGTTCGCCTGCGTTTCGGACGTGAACGAAACGCTGGGCAAGTTCAACCGGGTGCGGGGCTGACAGCGCTCAGGGGCGCGCGCGGTGTGTCACCATGCGCATACGCCGGGCCGTGATTCGGGCCGCTATTTGCCGAAAAGCTCGTCAGGGCCTTGGCCCTGACGAGCTTTCATCATTTTCGCAAGCGAAACGCAGCTGTTCCATCGGAAGGGCGCCTGCCTCATCCTCCGGCCCGTCAGCCGTTGCCCTGCGCCGCGCGCCGGGCATGGGCGTGCTTTTCGCGGAAGGCGGGCAGCGCTGCACGGCCCTCGGGCGTTACGGGCTTTACCCACTTGCCCGAGAACATGTGGTGCTGCATCATCACAAAGCGTATCGGCTCGTCCACAAAGCAGCAGGCGAACACGATAAGGTACGGCGCGTGGAACACAAGCCCGGTAAGGCACACGCAGGGCAGCACCATCAGGTACATGAACGTTATCTCCAGTATGGTGCCAAAGGCCGCGTCGCCGGCCGAGCGGTAGGTGTCGTTCTGCGTCCAGTTGCACATGCGTATCACCGCCGCGCCGCAGTATATCGCCAGCATGCCCGCGGCGATGTCGAAGGACTCGCCCGAAAGGCTCATGGCGGTCAAAAGCGGCCTATGCACGGCCAGCAGCAGCAGGCAGCACAGCAGTATGCAGCCGCCGCACATGTACACCAGGCGCTTGGCGCGCTCGTAGGCGGTGTCCAGTCGGCCCGCGCCTATCTCCTTGCCGACCAGCACTGAGGCGGCGTTGGAGAATCCGGCAAAGAAGCCTATCACGAAGCCCTCCAGCGTGCGGAACACCGCCGTGGCGGCGATGGCCTGCTCGGACTGCCGCCCCAGCACTATGTTTATCACCATCATGCCCACGCCTATCAGCAGCTCGTTGCATATTATGGGGAAGCACTTGCGCAGGTATTCGCGCACGGCGGCGCGCGTCCAGTGGAAGTGGCGGCGCACGTTCAGCACGTAGGGGTGCCGCTGCGCCCGCGCCAGCACGGCGATTATAAGCACGTTCACAGCAGCCGCGCACACCGTGGCCAGCGCCGCGCCCCGTATGCCCATGCGCGGGAACCCGCAGTTGCCGAATATCAGCAGCGAGTTGAGCACAATGTTGGTCAGCACCGAGCCCACCGCGCCGTAGAGCGGTATGCGCACGCGCTCGGTGGAGCGCAGCAGGGCGCTCATGGCCATGGACAGTATCTGCAGCGGATAGGCAAAGCCGACTATGCGCAGGTAGTCCACGCCTATCGCCTGTATGGCCTCCTTGTCGGTGTATATGCGCATGACCGTCTCCGGCAGGCACAGCGCCAGCAGCGCGAACACCAGCGCCACGGTCATCATGAAGCTCAGCGTGATGCCGTAGGAGCGGTTTATGCCGTCGTCGTCGCCGTTGCCCCAGTATTGGGCAAAGAACAGCATGCCGCCGCCCACGAAGCCCCAGTAGCACGAGAACATCAGCGAGGAGAACTGCGCGCACAGCCCCACCGCGCCCACGCTGGTCTCGCCCAGCGAGGATATCATCATCGTGTCTATCATGCTGCCGGTGGTAGTCAGCAGATTCTGAAGCGCCAC
>JBJEUC010000161.1:0-4101 GCA_051883635.1 Candidatus Fimadaptatus sp. | reverse complement strand
GGGCACGCTCATGCGCAGCGCGCTGGAGTGCGACGAGGTGCGCGTGCTGCCGCAGTCGGGCGACGCGGTGGCGGCCGGAAGGCTGGGCGACGTAAAAATCTCCCGGGTCAGGGCGCTGTTCATGGTGGGCATGCAGGACATGCCGCCCTCGCAGGACGAGCAGCTGCTCACCGACGCGGAGCGCGCCGGCATAGAGTCGCTTCTCAACGTGTCGCTGGGGCTGGACAGCAAACACAAGCAGCTGCTGCGCAACGTGGACCTGATGGCGGCGCTGGCGGGCGTGCGCAGCTTTGTGATATTCACCTACGCCATGAGCTCATTTTCAGGCGCGGGCGAGCGGCCCGGCGACGCGATACTGCGCGTAAAGCGCATATTCCCGGAGCTCAAGACGATTGGCGTGTCCCAGCGCGAGCGCACGCTGCCCCTGCGCATGGGCAGCGCGGCGGCGGCGCGCGAGCAGATAGCGCCGCTGAGCAGGCGCGCATTGGCCGACGGCAGCCTGCCCCGGGCCGCGCGCAGCGCCTGGGCGGCGCTGTACCGGCTGCCGGGCGGCGGCGCGGAGGTGATAGAGCGCGCGCTCATGCACAGCGTCGCTTCGCCCGCGCTGCCTCCGGCGCTCACGTCCCGGCTCTACCATGGGCTCAGGTCGGTCAGCATAACGCGCCTGGAGCAGCACGCGCGCTGCCCGTTTGCCGAGTTCGTGCGCTATGGCTTAAGGCCGGTGGAAAACCTCCGCTACGAGATACAGCCGCGCGACAAGGGCATGTTCTACCACGAGGCGGTGGAGACCTTCACGCGGCGCGTAGTGGCGGCGGGCGGGTTCGACCGCTTTACCCCCGAGCAGCTGGTGGCGCTCATGGACGGCATAACGCTCGAGCTGGAGCGCAAGTGGTGCGAGCTGATGCCGCTGGGCGAGGACTCGGTCATGCGCGCGCGCTCGCGCGACATGATACGCACGGCCAAGCGCGCGGCCATGGCCATGGCGCGGCAGATGAAGGGCAGCGCCTATATGCCCTCCATGCTGGAGATAGACTTCGGCGAGGCGGGCGAGCTGACGCTCGAGCTGCCCGACGGCCCGCTCAGGGTGCGCGGCCGCATAGACCGCGTGGACCTGATAGAGACGCCCGAGGTGCGCTGCCTGCGCGTGATAGACTACAAGCTGGGCGGCAAGGCGGTCTCGCTCAGCGAGATGTACTACGGCCTGCAGCTGCAGCTGCTGACCTACCTGTGCGCTGCGCTCAGCATAAAGCCCGGCTTTGAGCCGGCGGCGGCGCTGTACTTCGCCGTAAAGGATCCGGTGATAGAGGCCGATTCGCTGAACGACGAGCAGATAGAGCGCGAGCGCGTGGGCAAGCTGCGCATGAGCGGCCTGGTGGTCGACGACCCGCGGCTCATCGAGCTGACCGCCGCGCGCCCGGACGAGGTGATACCGATACGCTTTACCGCCGCCGGCGCGCCTTACAGCGCGGACTGGCTGGTCTCGCGCGACGACCTCGAGCTGCTCATGGAGCACGCGCGCGCCCTGATAGGCGAGATAGCCCAGGATATCCGCCGGGGCGTGACCGACATCACCCCCTGCGTGTCGGGGGGCCGGGCGGCGTGCGAATACTGCGACTACCGGGGCATATGCCAGTTCGCGCCCGACCTGCCCGGCACGCGCGTGCGGCGGCTGGACAAGGTGTCGGCGGACGAGCTCATCGCGCGGCTGCGCGCGCAGCTGAGAGGGGAGGCGGGCAATGATGGCACGGGCAAGTGAACGGAGCGCGAGTACGCGGATGGCGGTGCGGGCGAACAGCCGTGGCGCGGCGGATGCCATCCATAACATAGCGAACGGCAATGCAGCCGAACCGTCGATGACATGTGCAACTGAGCTGCGGGCCGCTAAGTGCTTTATGGTGCAGGCGAACAGCCGTGGCGCGGCGGATGTCCTCCATATAATAACGGGAGACAATACAACCGAACTGTCGATGACATGTGCAACTGAGCTGCGGGCAGACACCCGCGCAATGGCATACCAGATGGAGCGGTCGAACTTCCGTGGCGCGGCCTATGCCCTCTATAACATAACGAACGGCAATGCAGCCGAACCGCCGATGGCACAGGCAACAGAACAGCGAGCGTACATCCGCTCAATGACGTGCCTGATGACTCAGGCTACCCGCCGGTGCGCAGCGGATGTTCTCCATAATGCAACATGCGGTAATGCAGCCGGTCTGTCTGGCGCAAGCAGACAAACCGACTGTGGGTGCGCGACGCTGTCACAGTCACCCGAGCGGCGTACACCTGCGCACCGGATGACGCATACTCCACGCCGCCGCGCCCCGGGCATCACCCCCTGCGCACCCAACCCACACATTCCGCGCAAGCAGCCGGGAAAGGAGGACAAAGCCTATGGCATGGACTGAGGAACAGCAGCGGGCGATAGACGCGCGCGGCAGCGATATGCTGGTGGCCGCCGCCGCCGGGTCGGGCAAGACCGCCGTGCTGGTGGAGCGCATATACTCGCTGGTGGCGGGCGGCGCGGACATAGAGCGCATGCTTATCGTCACGTTTACCAACGCGGTCGCCTCCGAGATGCGCGAACGCCTGGCCGCCCGCTTCGGCGAGCAGGAGGACGACGCGCACATGCGCGAGCAGGCCCAGGCCTGCCGTCAGGCGCATATTCAGACGCTGCACTCCTTCTGCCGCGACTTGTGCCGCGCCTACTTTCAGGCCGCCGACGTGGACCCGGGCTTCCGCATAATCGACCAGCAGGAGGCGCAGCTGATGGCCGGGCGCGCGCTGGACGACGCGCTTATCAGGGCCTTCGATGAACCGGACGAGGGGCTGGAGCTGCTCAACACACTGCGCGGCCCGGACGCGCTGCGCGATATGGTGCTTGAGCTGCATGACTTCCTGGGCAGCCGCGCCGACGCGGACGAATGGCTGGCCTCCCTCGCCGGGGAGGGCATGCGCGCGCGCCAGCGCGATGAGCTGCGCGCGTACATCGCCGCGCGCATGACGCACGTGCGCGGCATGCTGGAGGGCCTTGCGGAGCTGGCGGAGGCCGAGCCCGAGGCCGCGATATACTACAAGTCGCTCGAGCGCGACCTGGAGCAATGGCCCGACGGGCGCGATATCGGGGCGCTGCTCGGCTTTGCGCCGGGGCGGTTCGACGCGGCCCGGGGCACGCCGCGCGGCGCATCGAGCGCGCCGCTGGCCCAGCTCGTCAAGCTCATGCGCAAGCGCGCCAAGGACATGACGGCGGCCCTGCAAAAGCTGGCGCTGCTGCTAAAGGAGGGCGACGCGGCCGGGGACGCCTACCTCGGCGGCGCGATACCGGCGCTGGCGCGCGTGGAGCGCCTGTTCGAGCGCGAGTACGCGGGCCGCAAGCGCGAACGCAGCGCGCTCGACTTCAACGACCTGGAGCATCACGCGCTCCGGGCGCTGGGCGACGCGGCCGTGGCGCGCTCTGTGCGGGCGATGTTCGACTACGTGTTCGTCGACGAGTATCAGGACATATCGCTGGTGCAGGAGAGCATACTGGACCTGGTCTCGCCGCCCCGCGCGCGCTTCATGGTGGGCGACGTCAAGCAGAGCATCTACCGCTTCCGCCAGGCCGACCCCTCCATATTCATGGCCAAATACGACGGCTTTGCGCGCGAAGAGGGCGCGGACACGCTGCGCATAGACCTCAACCGCAACTTCCGCTCGCGCGTCAATGTGCTTAACTTCGTAAACGGCGTGTTCTCGCACGTTATGAACCGCGAGGAGTACGAGATAGACTACGATAACAGCGCTGCGCTGCGGCCCGGCCTGCCCGCGCTGGAGGACGACCCGGCGGTGGAGCTGCACATACTGGGCGACGAGGAGGCCGACGCCGGGGAGGGGGAGGACGCCGAGGAGGACGAGCTGGAGCAGCTCTCGCGCGAGGAGAGCGAGGCGCGCGTGGCCGCGCAGCTGATAAAGGAGCTGATAGGCACGCCCATGCTGGACCGCAAGACGGGCCAGCTGCGCTCGGTGCAGGCGCGCGACATAGTGGTGCTCTCCCGCGCGGTGAAGTCGCTGGCGCCCAAGGCGCTGGAGGTGCTGCTGGGCGAGGGCATACCCGCCTATGCCGAC
>JBJEUC010000160.1:0-4112 GCA_051883635.1 Candidatus Fimadaptatus sp. | reverse complement strand
ATGGTGGGCTTCCCCTTCCTGGGCGGCTTCTGCAGCAAGCTGAACTTCGCCCTGGCCGCAATGGGCGTGGGCAGCACGCGCATGATGCTGACGCTGGTGGTGCTGGCGGTATCGACCTGGCTGAACACCGTGTACTTCCTCAAGACGGTGATAACGCTCTACCGCAAGCCGCTGGAGGGCGTGGTCTACCCGATAGACCACGGCCGGCGCGGCTTCTGCTTCAACGCATCGCTGATATGCTTTTCGGTGGTCAACGTGGGCATAGGCCTGTCCTCGCAGCACATAATGACGGCCATACGCACCGGGCTCGACATGTTCGGCTGACGCAAGGAGGATAATATGAATCCCATATACTTACTTGTTCCGATCCTGTTGCCGGTGCTGGCGGGCCTGGCCGTGGGCCTTTGGCCTGCGCTGTGCAGGCGGCGCGCGCGCAACGCCGTGACGCTTGCGGTGCTGGCGGCCAACTGCCTGCTGCTGATACCCGTGCTGACGGGCGGCGACATGACGCTCACGCTGTTCACGCTGTCGGACTCGCTGCCGGTGCTGCTGCATGTGGACGCGACCGGCAGGCTGTTTGCGGTGATAATGTGCTTTGTATGGGCGGCAGCGGGCGCGTATTCGTTCGAATACATGGCGCATGAAGAAAACGAGGCGCGCTACTATGCGTTCTACCTCGCGTCGCTGGGCGCGCTTATGGCGCTGTGCTTCGCGGGCTCTATAGTGACGCTGTACATGTTCTACGAGGCGATGACGCTGCTGACCTTCCCGCTGGTCATGCACACCATGAGTCGGCAGGCCGTGGCGGCGGGCATAAAGTACCTGATATACTCGGTGGCGGGCGCGTCGCTGGCGCTGATGGGCATATTCATGCTCAGCCCCTACGTGAGCTCGTTCAGCTTCGCGCCCGGCGGCGTGCTGGACGCGGCCCGGGTATCCGGTCACGAGGGCACGGTGCTGCTGGCGGCCTTTGTGATGCTGCTGGGCTTTGGCGCCAAGGCGGGCATGTACCCGCTGCACGGCTGGCTGCCCACGGCGCATCCCGCGGCGCCCTCCCCCGCCAGCGCGGTGCTCTCCGGCGTGATAACCAAGGCAGGCGTGCTGGGCGCGCTGCGCACGATATTCTGCTTCGTGGGCGCGGACACGCTGCGCGGCACCTGGGTGCAGACGGCGATAATGGCGCTGGCGCTGTTCACGGTGTTCATGGGCTCGCTGCTGGCCTACCGCGAGGGGCTGCTCAAAAAGCGGCTGGCCTACTCCACGGTCAGCCAGGTGAGCTACGTGCTGCTGGGGCTCATATCGCTCACGCCGCTGGGGCTGGTGGGCGCGCTGCTGCACGTGGTGTGTCACTCGCTGGTAAAGGACGTGCTGTTCATGTCGGCGGGCGCGATAATCTCAAAGACCCACCTGACGCGCGTAGACGAGCTGGACGGCATAGGCAAGCGCATGCCGGTGGTCATGTGGTGCTTCACGCTGGCCAGCATAGGCCTGGTGGGCATACCCCCCTGCCTGGGCTTTGTGAGCAAGTGGTACCTGGCGCAGGGCGCGCTGGGCATGAGCGGCGTGGCGGGCGCATTCAACTGGCTGGTCCCGGCGGTGCTGCTGATAAGCGCGCTGCTGACCGCCGGGTACCTGTTGCCGATAAGCATAAGGGGCTTCCTGCCCGGGCGGGACGAGAGCGGCGCGGCGCGCTTCTACGAAAAGTGCGAGCCGACCTGCGTCATGCTGATACCGCTTGTGATACTCACCGCGCTGTCCGTGATACTCGGCATGTTCCCGGGCGGGCTCATGCAGGCGCTTTACGGCATCGCGGGCACGCTGATGTGAAGGGAGGCTCTTACATATGCTGTATATAGTGCTGCTGATACCGCTGCTGGGCGGCGCGCTGCTGCCGCTGTTCCGATTCAGGACCACGCGCAGCCGTGGCATATACGTGGAGGCCGTCGTGCTGGCCACCTCCGCGCTGGTGTGGAGCCTTCTTTTGACCTCTGGCGACCGGCGCTACGACCTCTTTTCCATGATGGACAACATGACCCTGTCATTCCGCGTGGACGGCATGGGCAGCGTGTTTGCGGGGCTGGTGTCCGTGCTGTGGCCGCTGGCGTCGCTGTACGGGTTTGAGTACATGACGCACGAGGAGCGCCCGAACACGTTCTTTGCCTTCTACACTATGACGTACAGCGTGACACTGGCCGTGGCGCTGGCCGACAACCTGTTCACGATGTACGTGTTCTACGAGTTCCTGACGCTGGTGACGCTGCCGCTGGTGACGCACAAGCTCGACGCGGCCTCGATACACGCAGGCCGCAAGTACGTCTACTTCTCGATAAGCGGCGCGGCGCTGGGCTTCATCGCGCTGGTGTTCATGCTGACCTACGGCTATTCGACCGAGTTCGTGCTGGGCGGCGTGCTGGATCCGCTCAAGACGGCGGGCCACGAGGAGCTGCTGCGCGCGGTGTTCCTGCTGGCCTTCATAGGCTTTGGCACCAAGGCGGCGGTGTTCCCGATGTACGTATGGCTGCCCTCCGCCTCGGTCGCGCCCACGCCGGTCACGGCGCTGCTGCACGCGGTGGCGGTGGTGAACACGGGCGCGTTCGCCGTGATGCGCGTGATATACTATTCGTTCGGGGCGGAGTTCCTGAGCGGCTCTGCGGCGCAGACGATAGCGCTGGCTCTGTCCTGCTTCACGATACTGTTCGGCTCCACGATGGCGGTGCGCGAGCAGCACTTGAAGCGCCGGCTGGCCTATTCGACGGTGTCCAACCTGTCCTACATGCTGATGGGCGCGTGCCTCATGACGCCCGCGGGCATGGCGGGCAGCCTCAGCCACATGGTGCTGCACGGCATAATGAAGATAACCCTGTTCTACTGCGCGGGCGCGATACTGGTCAGGACCGGCCGCGAATACGTGCAGGACATGCGCGGGCTGAGCCGGATAATGCCCCTCACATGCGCGGTGTTCACGCTGGGCAGCATTGCACTGGTGGGCATTCCCCCACTGTGCGGCTTTGTGAGCAAGTGGAACCTGCTCACCGCCGCCGCCGAGACCGGCACGCTGATGGGCGGCATAGCGATAGCGACGCTCATAATCTCGGCCGTGCTCACGGCGCTTTACACCTTCACGGTGGCTGGGCCGATGTACTTCAGCCCGCTGGGCGGCGATGCGCCCGCGGGCGGCGCCAAATGCGACCCCAGCTGGATGATGAAGCTGCCGCTGGTGCTGCTGTGCGCGGCGATAGTCGTGCTGGGCGTGTACTCCCAGCCGCTCATCGCCTACCTGCGCGACATAGCCTCCGGGCTGATAAACTGAGGAGGGAGCGATCGAAATGGCACTTTTACCCATACTCTGCTTTGGCCCCATGGCGATGGCGCTGGTATGCTATATTGCCGGACGGCGCTCCAGGGCGCTGCGGGACGCGCTGGTGGGCATTACCGGCATAGTGGTGTTTGCGCTGTGCCTCATGCTGAACGCGGGCGAATACGCCTTCTGCTGGGAGGGCTTCTGCGCGATGGGGCTGCGCCTGCGCGCGGACGGCTTCAGGGCGCTGTACGCCTGCGTGGCCGCGTTCATGTGGATGATGAGCGGGCTGTTCTCGCGCGAGTACTTCGCCCATTACCGCAACCGCAACCGCTACTACTTCTTCAACCTGATGACGCTGGGCGCGACGCTGGGCGTGTTCCTGTCGGACGATCTGTACACCACGTTCATATTCTTCGAGATAATGTCGCTGACCAGCTACGTATGGGTCGCGCAGGAGGAGACTTCGGGCGCGCTGCGGGCGGCAGGCACCTACCTGGCCGTGGCGGTCATCGGCGGCCTTTGCACGCTGATGGGCCTGTTCATGCTGTACAGCCGTCTGGGCACGCTGGCATTTGACGGCATACGCGCGGCGCTGGCCGCTCAGGAGCCGGATGGCGCGCTCACCGTGGCGGTATGGCTTACGCTTGCGGGCTTTGCCGCCAAGGCCGGCCTGTTCCCCCTGCACATCTGGCTGCCCAAGGCGCACCCGGTCGCGCCCGCGCCGGCCTCGGCGCTGCTGTCGGGCATACTGACCAAGAGCGGCGTGTTCGGGCTGATAGTGATATGCTCGCGCATGATGCCCGGCAACGCG
>JBJEUC010000159.1:0-4114 GCA_051883635.1 Candidatus Fimadaptatus sp. | reverse complement strand
TTGAACGAGCTGGCTGTGGACACCACCACGCAGGGCGTACGGTCGCAGGTGCGCTCGCGGTACTCCCGCAGCACGCGCATGGCCACGGCGGTATGCGTATCCATAAGATATCCCCGCTCGTTCCAGGTGCGCCGTATCTCGTCGGCCACGGCCGTGTCGTCGGCCCAGCCGCTGGACAGCAGCGCATCCATGCGCTGGCGGGTGCCGTCGTCCACGCTGTACATGCCCTCGCGCATGAGCCGCTCCATCCAGCCGCGCACGCGCTCTGCGTCGCGTCCGCTCATCTCAAACAGCAGCCGTTCGAGGTTGGAGGATATCAGTATGTCCATGGAGGGCGAGGTCGTCCGGTAGAACTCGCGCCGCACGTCGTACACGCCCGTACGCAGGAAGTCGTCCAGTATCCGGTTGCGGTTGGAGCAGCAGATGAAGCGCTTCACCGGCAGCCCCATCCAGCGCGCGTATATGCCGGCCAGGATGTTGCCGAAGTTGCCCGTGGGCACGGCGAACTCTATCTCCTCCCCCGCGGCAATGGCCCCGCGCGCGACGAGGTCCGCATACGCCGAGAAGTAGTACGCTATCTGCGGCGCCAGGCGGCCGAAGTTTATCGAATTGGCCGAGGACAGCTCGCAGCCCGCGTCGGCCAGCCGCGCCGCCGTCTGCGCGTCGCCGAATATGCGCTTTACGCCCCGCTGAGTGTCGTCAAAGTTGCCGCGCACAGCGAATACGTTCACGTTGCCGCCGCGCTGCGTGGTCATCTGCAGCTGCTGCGCGGGCGACACTCCGCCGTGCGGATAGAACACCACGCACCGCGTGCCCGCAACGTCGCGGAAGCCCTCCAGCGCGGCCTTGCCGGTATCGCCCGATGTGGCGGCCAGTATGCACACCTGCCGCTCGTCGCCCAGGCGGCGCTTGGAGGCTATCATCAGATGCGGCAGCAGCTGCAGCGCCATGTCCTTGAACGCGCATGTGGGGCCGTGGAACAGCTCCAGCACGTGCGTGCGCTCGTCCAGCGCGACCACCGGCGCGGGCGAAGCGCTCTCAAACTTGCCGCCATAGGCGCTGCGGGTCATGCCGAGCAGCTCGTCCGGGCCAAATTCGTCCAGGAACAGGCCCAGTATCCGCGCCGCGCGCTCCTCGTAGCTGCACGCGCCCAGTCCGGCTATCTCATCCAGTGTCATCCCGGGAAAGCTCTCCGGCACGAACAGGCCGCCCTCGGCCGAAAGCCCCTTGACTATCGCCTGCGCGCCCGTGAGGCTCAGCGCCGTATCGCGCGTCGAAATATACCGCATGTACCATTACCTCCTCCGGGCTAAAGGCGCGCCCTGCGGCGTCTGTGCCGGCCTGCCTGTCACCCTGCCAGGCCGGGCAAATGCCCGCGCACCCTTATAAAGGCGGCGGACCCGCCACCGACGGATCCGCCCGCTGTCATCAGGCCATGGACCAAAGCCCGACGCAAGTCAGGCCCGCGGCTTATCAGACCACGTACTTCTTCATGAACTCCGGCATGGCGTCCGGATCGCCGCTTACGGATATCACAAAGCGCAGGTTGCGCTTTTCGGCCAGGCTCTCAAGTTTGGCAAAGAAGTCGCCCAGGGTGGCTATGTCGGTATTGACCAGCTTCATGAACGCATCGATAAAAATAGCCGTGACATCGAAATTCTGAGCCAGCATACCGCTTATGAAGCCCAGGAACATGTCGGCCGACTTGACACCGTATTCACTTGCGTCCACAAAACGCACCTCGTGGCGCAGGTCGTACATATAGCGCTTGTCATCGTCGATGAACACTATATCGCCGTGCTCCACCTTGAGCGCGTCGTTAGCCATATCCAAAAGACGCTTGGTCTTACCCGAACCCTTCTTACCGTAAATTGCCTGAATCATGACGATCTCCTCCTTGCCTTTTCTCCATTATACAACATTTCCGGCCAAAGCGCCATACTAAAATTTTCCCTGCCGGTCAAACGCGTATCGTACCTGGGTTTTGCCCTGCCAGCTCGCCCAGCAGCGCCTCGAAGTGAACTCCCTCGCGCGTGGGCGTATCGGCCTTAATCGTGCGCTTTACGGCGCGGTACACGAACCCGCCCGCGCGCATCACGGCCTCCTCTATGCTCATGCCGCGCCCCAGCACGCTGCCCATCAGCACCGCCGCGAACAGATCGCCCGTGCCCGGGTACTGGCGCTCCAGCACCTCGTAGGCCGCCACGCCCTGCTCATGGCGCTCCGCGTCGTAGTAGAGGTTGGCCCAGCCGCTCTCGATATGCACACTGGTTATGACCACCTGGCGCGGCCCCATCGCGGCCAGCGCGCGCGCCATGTCCATCGCCTCGGCGCGGCTGAGCGGCTCGCGGGTGAACTCGCGGCCCAGCAGCCAGCAGGCCTCGGACATGTTGGGCGTGATAATGTCGGCATAGCGCACCAGCGTGCGCATTCCCTCCATCAGCTCGGGCGTGATTATCTTGTAGGGCGTGCCGTTGTCGCCCATCACCGGGTCGATGAGCACGCGGCCCAGACTGCGGCTGCGCTGCTGGGATATGAAGCGCATCGCCAGCTCCTGCTGGCGCAGGTTGTACAGATATCCCGTCATCAGCGCGTCCATGTCTATCTGTTCCTGCGCGTAGTGCTCTATCTGCCGCTCAAGCTGCTCAGTCATGTCCTGCATCTGGAACAGCTTAAAGCCACCCGGATGGCTGGACAGCACGGCGGTGGGCATCGCGCAGGGCTGGCACCCCAGCGCCGCCAGGGCCGGCACCGATACCGCCATGGCGCTGCGGCCATAGCCCACTACCGCCGCCATCACGCCTACGCGCATCGTTTCCATTCCGTTGTCCCTCCGCGCAACCTATTTCACTTATAAGATACCACACTTGAGCGAATTAGTCAATGCACACATAGTGTTCCGCAGGTCAAAAAAGCACGCCCGGCGGCCACGCGGGCATGAGCCCCGGCCGGGCTTGCGCCGGGAACGTCTGCCCAGTGCGAGAGTCCTGCGCCTGCGCGCCCGGCAGCCTGCGCGCGCACGGGGCCTTCGCCCGCGCTCAGGCGGCGCTCGCCCGCGCAAGCGCGGGGAAGCCCATCAGCGCTATCTCCACTCCCGTATAGTAGTGCGTCAGTATCTCCTCAAAGCCCGCCCGGCAGCCTGCGCGCGCACGGGGCCTCCGCCCGCGCTCAGGCGGCACTCGCCCGCGCAAGCGCGGGGAAGCCCATCGTCGCTATCTCCACTCCCGTATAGTAGTGCGTCAGTATCTCCTCAAAGCCTGCGCCCGCGCGCGCCATGGCGTCCGCGCCGTTCTGGCTCATGCCCACGCCGTGGCCGAAGCCGCGCACGTCGAACGTGACCTCGCCGCCCGCGACCGTCACCTCGAAGCACTGCGAGCGCAGGCCGAACGCCTTGCGCGCCTGCCGCCCGGTGAGCGCGCCCTCGCCCACGCGCAGCACGGCCACCTGACCCGCCTGAGTGCGCGCGGCCACCTCCACCTGCTCGTCCAGGGGCGCGTCCGTCAGAGCGCAGCCCAGCCCGGCCGCTATGCGGCGAAACTCCTCCGCCGTAAAGCAGCGCTGCGACCTGTAACCGGCGTACTGCTCCTCACCGGGGCTGTCCACGCCGCGCAGGTAGGGCAGCGCCTCGGAGTAGACGTTTTCCACATCCTCGGTATGGCCGCCGCTGGAGGCGTGGAACAGCGCGTTTATCGGCCTGCCCGCGTAGGTGAGTATCAGCCCCTGCGTCGCCTCCACGGCCGCGCGCACCTTGCGCTCGTTCGAGTCGGCGGCATCGCCCCAGCCCGCGCGCAGCGCCGCCGCGTCGCGGTAGGCCTGGCAGTGGCCCGAATCGGTGCATATGTCCGCGCCGCCGCGCCCGCAGCCGCCCCCGCACAGCTTGAGGCAGGCATAGGTGCGCGCCGCCACCGCCTGCGCCTTGAGTGCCTCCGGCTCGCAGCGCGCGGGCATTTCGCTGGCGGTCACGCGGTATATGTACTCCTCAAGCCGCATATGCAGTACGCAGTCGCGCCGGTGGTCATATACTGATATCGATATGTCGCCCGACCCCGCGCGTCCGTCGTTATCGGGCGCGCAGCGCTCTGCCGCGCAGGCAGTGGATACGTTGTCTGCGGAT
>JBJEUC010000158.1:0-4142 GCA_051883635.1 Candidatus Fimadaptatus sp. | reverse complement strand
CAGGACATGAACGGCGTGAGCAGCATGGTCATCTTGCGGTCGCGCTCGCTGGCCAGCGTGCGGCAGCTCATCACCGCCGGTACCGAGCAGCCAAAGCCTATCAGCATGGGCACGAATGAGCGCCCGCTAAGGCCTATCCGCCTGAGCAGCGAATCCATCACGAACGCCACGCGCGCCATGTAGCCGCTGTCCTCCAGCATGGACAGGAAGAAGAACAGCACCACGATTACCGGCAGGAAGCTGAGCACCGCGCCCACGCCCCCGAACACGCCGTCGATTATCAGCGAGTGCATCCATTCTGACACGCCCGCGCGCGCAAGCGCCGCGTCGGTCACGCCGGTGAGCGCGTCTATGCCGCCCTCCAGCAGGTCGGAGAGCGTGCCGCCTATCGGGCCGAACGTCAGGTAGAATATCAGCAGCATTATGACCGCGAACAGCGGCAGCGCCCATACCTTGTGCGTGAGCACCGCGTCTATGCGCTCGGTGCGGGCGCGCTCGCGCGAATGGCCGCCCTTTTTGAGATGGCGCGAACATATCCCTTCTATATATTGATAGCGCATGTCGGCCGTGGCCGCCTCGCGGTCGGTGCCGGCCTCCAGCTCCATCTCGCTCACTATGTGCTCCAGCACATGGCGGTCGTCATCGGGGAGGGCTATCTTCTTCTCCAGCGCCTCGTCGCCCTCTATCAGCTTTACCGCCGCGAAGCGGGGCGGATAGCCTATCGCGCGGGCATGGTCCTCTATCAGGTGCGCCACCGAATGCACGGCCTTGTGCACCGCGCCGGTGCAGAAGTCCAGCCGCTGGCCGGGGTTGCCGCTTGCTATCACCTCGTCCACGGCCTTTATCAGCTCCTCGATGCCCTGGTTGCGGCTGGCCGATATGGGCAGCATGCGCACGCCCAGCTCCCTTTCCAGCCCGGGTATGTCTATCACGGTGCCCGCGGCCTGCACCTCGTCCATCATGTTGAGCGCTATCACCATGGGCCGCCCCAGCTCCATCAGCTGCAGCGTGAGGTACAGGTTGCGCTCCAGGTTGGTCGCGTCCACTATGTTGATTATCGCCGCCGGCTGCTGCTCCAGTATGAAGTCCCGCGCGACTATCTCCTCCGCAGTGTAGGGCGACAGCGCGTATATGCCCGGCAGGTCCACTACCGTAAGGTCGCTGTGGCCGCGCACCTGCCCCTCCTTGCCCTCCACCGTCACGCCCGGGAAGTTGCCCACATGCTGGTTTGAGCCCGTGAGCTGGTTGAACAGCGTCGTCTTGCCGCAGTTCTGATTGCCTACCAGTGCCGCCTTCCTTATGCCCGCCATATCACTTCGCCTCCGCGCCCTGCGCCGCGCCCTCAGTGTCCACCTCTATGCCGTTGGCGTCCGCTATGCGCAGCGTGAGCTCATACCCGCGCAGCGTCAGCTCCATCGGGTCGCCCATGGGCGCAAACTTGTTCACGCGCACGCGCGTATGCGGCGTAAGGCCCATGTCCAGCAGCCTGCGCCTGAGCGCGCCCTGACCGCCCACGGCCGTTATCATGCCCTCCTGGCCTGCCTTCATCTCTCCCAGCTTCACCTGTCCCGCCTCTTTCCAAGCATAATGGCCGCCTTTGCGGAGTTAGCACCCGCTAATTAGTGGCCGCTAACATTATACTCACCCCGCAATATGCTGTCAATCCATTTTCGCGGTTTCGCTCCATTAATGTTTTGTTGCGGCCACATACGCAATTATATGACCCCGCCCAGCCCGCACATGACGGCGCGATGAGAGGCTGCGTGAGGCTCAGTTCCGCCGACCCGCTACGCAAAGCGCGGCGCGCCTGCCAAAGGCAGACGCGCCGCGCCCCGTGTATGCAGCTGTACAGGCGATGCTTACGCCGTCTCGATAGCCGCCGCGTCCTCCAGGTGGAGGTCATGCACGGCCATCTCGCGCAGCTTGAACTTCTGAATCTTGCCGCTGGCCGTCATCGGGAAGGTATCCACGAACAGCACGTAGTGCGGCGCCTTGAAGCGGCTCAGGCCGTTCTTGACGAAGGTGATAAGCTCCTCGGCGGTAGCGGTCTCATTCTCCTTGAGCACGACATAGGCGCAGACCTCCTCGCCGTACTTCTTGTCGGGCACGCCCACCACCTGCACGTCGCTCACCTTGGGGTTGGTGTAGAGGAACTCCTCTATCTCGCGGGGATATATGTTCTCGCCGCCGCGGATTATCATGTCCTTGAGGCGGCCGGTTATCTTGAAGTAGCCCATATCATCCATGGTACCTATGTCGCCGGTGTGCAGCCAGCCCTCCTCGTCGATGGCCTGGCGGGTGGCCTCGGGCATCTTGTAGTAGCCGCGCATGAGGTGATAGCCGCGCGTGCATATCTCGCCCGGCACGCCGTGGGGCTGCTCGTTGCCGGTCTCGGGGTCGATTATCTTGCCCTCGCAGTGCGGCAGCAGGCGGCCCACCGTGGTCACGCGCAGCTCGAGCGGGTCGGTCTTGCGGCTCATGGTCATGCCCGGCGAGCACTCGGTCTGGCCGTAGGTTATGACTATGTCGCGCATGTTCATCTCTTCCACCACGCGGCGCATGTAGTTTATCGGGCAGGGCGAGCCGGCCATTATGCCGGTGCGCATGTGGCTCAGGTCGAAGGACTTGAAGTCCGGATGCTCGAGGTAGCCTATGAACATGGTAGGCACGCCGTGCACCGCGGTACACTTTTCGGCCTCCAGCGTCTTGAGCACGCGGGTGGGGTTGTACAGGTCGACGAACACCATCGTTGAGCCGTGCGTGAGGCAGGACTCAACGCCCAGCACGCAGCCGAAGCAGTGGAACAGCGGCACCACTATGCACAGCCTGTCCTCGGGGGTGAGGTCCATGCAGTCGCCTATGCCCTGGCCGTTGTTGGTCACGTTATAGTGCGTGAGCATGACGCCCTTGGGGAAGCCCGTGGTGCCGGAGGTATACTGCATGTTCACCACGTCCTGGGGCGTGAGCGACTCGGTGCGCGCGCGGTACTCCTCCTCGCTCACGCTGTCGGCCAGCTCGTATATATCGTCGAAGTTGAAAAAGCCCCGGGGCGTGTCGGCGCGCTCGCCGATGTAGACCAGGTTCTTCAGGCAGGGCAAGCGGCGGTTGCTGAGCGTGCCGGGCGCGGTGTCGTCCAGCCCCGGACAGAGCCCGCGCACGTGGTTTACGTAGTTGTTGCCCTTGCACTCGCCTATCATTATGAGCGTATGCGTATCGGACTGGCTCAGCAGGTACTCCAGCTCGAACTGTTTGTAGTTGGTGTTGACCGTTACCAGCACCGCGCCCATCTTGGCGGCGGCAAAGAAGGTGATTATCCACTCGGGCACGTTGGTGGCCCATATGGCGACCTTGTCGTCCCTGTTTATGCCCATGGCCATGAAGCCGCGCGCCACGCGGTCGGTCAGCTCGTCAAACTGCTTCCAGGTCCAGCGCTTGTCGCCCTGGGGATAGACCACGCACTCGTTATCGGGTATTTCGCGCGCCCACTTGCGCAAGAGATCACCTATCGTCACGCTCATGAGCGGGCGCACATATTCTTCAGGCTGCACGTTGTTTATCTGTTCCATACGGCACATCTCCTTTGCGGTCTTAAAAGTACCTTCCGCGCATCGGTGCTTCCTTGCCCCGGGCTAAAACAAAAAGCCTTTCGTCTCCGACTATCCAGAGACGAAAGGCTGTGCCTTGCGCGGTACCACTCTGCTTGGGCATAAGCGCCCAGCTCATACAGGCTCGGGGAGTTTCCTCCTAAGCCCTGATCCTTTAACGGGGATCAAGCGCAGTTTTCTGTGCTCCGAAGCGAGCTTCAGCGCCTCCCGGATACCGCCTCGCACCAAACGGCGGCTCTCTTGATCCATCCTGCGCCTACTGTTCTTCATCAACGCAATATTGCGACGCGCCCTGCGCGCCTGTTGGGCATAATTATACGTATCCGGCGCGGCGCTGTCAAGTGCAATTTCTTTTTTTAACGTTCGCCAAATAATCTTATAAAACAATGACGACCGTGGGGCGGGCTGCCGCGTCCCCCGCCGGCCCCATGCGCGGCGCGTTGACAAAGCGGCCGGGGCATAATATAATGCAGCCATAAGGACACAGGGAGGCGGGCGCAATGGCGAACATAAACGACTACCTCAGCTGGCGCGGCG
>JBJEUC010000157.1:0-4155 GCA_051883635.1 Candidatus Fimadaptatus sp. | reverse complement strand
GCCATGCTGGCGGCGCTGCCCGCCGTGACCGTGGCGCTGTGCGACGACGGCGCGCTCGCCTGCGTCCGGGATGCGACCGCCATTGTCGATAACTCAGGCAACACACTGAATCCGGATTGCCCCGGCACGACCTCTCCCGCGCGCATCGCCTGCAATGCGCCTTGCAGTATCAGTCATGCTCTTGTCCTCCTTGCGCGGCTCACCCCGACTGCGTCCGGGATGCGACCGCCCTCACAGCCGGCGCAGCAGCTCCCACGCCGCCATCGTGACCCCCGCAGGCAGCGCCTTGGCCGCTATGCGGTGCAGCGTGCATACCGGGCCGGGCGTCGACACGGCCAGGCCCAGCCGCGAATCGGCCAGCGCCCGGCGCGCCACGCTGTCCTCGCGCGAGGCCAGCGGGAAGTGCCGTATGCAGGAGCTGTCCCGCGTGCGCTGCGCCACGGCTATGAACTCGGTATCCTTTATCCAGTAGGGGCACACCGCCGTGACCTTTATGCGGCGCGGCTTCAGCTCCACGCGCAGCGCGCGTGTGTACCGGTACAGGAACGCCTTGCTGGCCGCGTACACGCTCAGGTAGGGGAAGGGCTGAAACGCGGCCGTGGAGCATATCTGCATTATGCGCGCGCCCTCGCCCATGTGCTCAAGCGCCACGCGCGTGACAGCCACCGCCGCCCGGCAGTTGAGGTCTATCATGCTCTCGCAGTCGGCCAGCGTCACGTCGTCCCACGCGCCTATCCTGCCAAAGCCCGCGGCGTTTATCAGCACGCGCACGGAGGGCCTGAGTTCTTTAAGCAGCCTGTCCAGCTCCCGCACGGCCTCCCTGTCGGTCAGGTCCAGCGGCAGCACGCGCAGCGGCGTGCTCACCCGCGCGCCGAGCGCCTCCAGCCGCTCTTTGCGCCGGGCGATAACCCAGATTTCGTCCAGGCGCTCCTGCCCGTCCAGCAGCTCCACAAAGCGCCCGCCCAGCCCGCTGGACGCGCCCGTGACTATCGCAATATCCATAAAACCGCGCCTCCGTTTCCACGCGATGCAAAAGCCGCCGCGCGGTAACAGCGTGGCGGCTTACGCCCGTATACTCTATATATGCCGGCGGCTCTGGTATGAATCAGAGGAAATCCTTGAGCTTCTTGGAGCGCGAGGGATGGCGTATCTTGCGCAGCGCCTTGGCCTCTATCTGGCGTATGCGCTCGCGCGTTACCTTGAACTCCTTGCCGACCTCCTCCAGCGTGCGCGCGCGGCCGTCGTCCAGTCCGAAGCGCAGGCGCAGTACCTTCTCCTCGCGCGGGGTCAGCGTGGACAGCACGCCCATCAGCTGCTCGCGCAGCAGCGTGAAGGCCGCCGCCTCGGCGGGCGCGGGCGCCTCGTCGTCGGGTATGAAGTCGCCCAGGTGGGAGTCCTCCTCCTCGCCTATCGGGGTCTCCAGCGAGACCGGCTCCTGCGCTATCTTGATTATCTCGCGCACCTTTTCGTCGGATATGCCCATCTCGCGGGCTATCTCCTCGGGCTGGGGCTCGCGGCCGTACTCCTGCAGCAGCTGGCGGGACACGCGGATGAGCTTGTTTATGGTCTCGACCATATGCACGGGTATGCGTATAGTGCGGGCCTGATCGGCTATCGCGCGGGTGATCGCCTGGCGGATCCACCAGGTCGCGTAGGTCGAGAACTTGTAGCCCTTGCGGTAATCAAACTTTTCAACAGCCTTTATGAGGCCCAGGTTGCCCTCCTGTATGAGATCCAGGAAGAGCATGCCGCGGCCCACATAGCGCTTGGCTATCGATACCACCAGGCGCAGGTTGGCCTCGGCCAGCTTGCGCTTGGCCTCCTCGTCGCCCTCCTCCATGCGCTTGGCCAGCTCTATCTCCTCGTCGGCCGTAAGCAGCGGCACCTTGCCTATCTCCTTCAGGTACATGCGCACGGGGTCGTCGGTCGATATGCCCTCGGGCACGCTCAGGTCGAGATCGTCGACCGGGGCCTCCTCGGGCACGGCCTCCGGCTCGGGCAGCTCGATTTCGGATACCACGTCCACGCCCAGCGTGTCCAGCATGTCCAGTATTTTGTCCAGCTGATCGGGCTCCAGCTCCACACCTTCCAGCTGATCCGCCACTTCCTTCAGCGTGAGGGTGCCCTTGGACTTGCCGGATTCCACCAGCTCGTCGACCTTGCCCTGCGGCTTTACTTCATTGGTGTTGCTCAATCAGTCCACTCCTTTCGGCCAGACCTGATCATCGTCTTCTCGCGCGTCAGCTTCATAAGATGCGCGAGCAGTTCGCCTTTGGCGTCGCCCTGCGCCTCGGCAAGGCGCGCCTTGATCCCGTCTATCTGCTCGTCCAGTCTCTTTACGCGGATCTTTTCCACGCAGTCGGCGGCCATCTGCCCCGCCGAATCCCGGCTGAGCGGCACCGCCTGTTGAAATATGCCCGCGGCGCGGTCGCGCTGGCCTTCGTCCAGCCCGTCCAGTATTGCCGAGGGTCTCTTACCGTCCAACAGCATCACGGCTATCGAGCGGTTGAGTTCATCTGAAAAATCGTCGGCCTTGAGCATCTCCGCGGGGCACAGGCCCTGCGCAAAGAGCATCAGCAGCAGCTTTTCGGCCTTCAGGTAGTCCGGCTCAAACTCGTCCCGGCCTGTCTCGCGGCGCCTTTCCGCGCGGCGCGGCGGCGCGTCCTGAGCGGGCGTTACCCCCATCTGGCTTATAAGCGCCTCCTTGGAAAAGCCCGTCTTTACCATCAGCTCCGGCAGGAAGCTCTCGCGCTCCACCGGGTTTTTGAGCCGCGCGACGTGCTTTGCGGCCTCTATGGCGTACTGGGTGCGGCCCTCCTGAGTGCCAAGGTCCAGCGACTCCTCCAGCCGCTCCAGCTGCCAGCGCGTGGGCGCCAGCGCCTCCAGCGCGTCAAACGCCTCGCGGCCGTGCTCGCGCACGTATTCGTCCGGGTCCTGGCCGCCCGGGAACTTGAGCACCCGGGCGGGCAGCTCCTGCTCCTCGAACATGTCCAGCGCGCGGGCTATCGCCTTCTGCCCCGCGCCGTCGCCGTCATAGGCCACCACCACGCGCGGCACATAGCGCTTTATCAGCGCCACCTGCTCGGGCGTGAGCGCCGTGCCCAGCGTGGCCACCACGCCGGTCACGCCCTTTTGCACCAGCGACACCACGTCCATGTAGCCCTCGACCAGTATCAGCCGCTCGCACTTGCCCTGCTTTTTGACTATGTTGAGCCCGAAGAGCTCGCGGCGCTTGTTGAACACTATCGTATCCGATGTGTTCAGGTACTTGGGCTGGCCGTCGCCCATCACCCGCCCGCCAAAGCCCATCACGCGCCCCTGCGGGTTGATTATCGGGAACATCACGCGGCTGCGGAACTGGTCGTACAGCCGCCCGTCCCGTTCCCCGCACAGCCCGGCCATGGTCAGCTCGTCCCGCGTGTAGCCCTGCCGCTGCATCTCGCGCACCAGCTCGTCGCCCGCCAGGGGCGTCGCGCCCAGGCCGAAGCGGCGTATGGTCTGGTCGTCCAGCCCGCGCCGGTGCAGGTAGCCCAGCGCCTGCGCGCCCTCCTCGCGGTAGAGCAGCTGATGATAGTAAAGCGCCGCCGCGCGGTTGAGCTCGTACACGCGCTGCCGCTGCTGCGAGGTTATCGTGGGGCCCTCCCGGTCGGAAAGCGCCGGTATCTCAAAGCCCACGCGCTCGGCCAGCAGCCGCGCCGCGTCCATGAACTCCATGTGCTCCATCTCCATGACGAAGTTGAACACATTTCCGCCCTTGTGGCAGCCGAAGCAGTAGTACATTTGCGAGCGGGAATCGACCTCGAACGACGGCGTCTTTTCGTTGTGGAAGGGGCAGCAAGCCCAGTGGCGGTGGCCCTTGGGCTTGAGGGAGACGTAGTCCCCCACCACATCCACTATGTCAACGCTGTCGCGCAGCCTGTCGATCCAGCCATAGTTCATGCCGTTTGCCATTCTATCTCCCGCTTGCGGAGCCCCAGGCTCCCATCATCGTTTCAACGCCGCGGCCGCATTTCCTGCCCGGCGTCCGCAATTTAATGCAGAATAAATGTTAGCCACAGTGCGCTAGCCCAGAAAGGGCCGGGGTATGAACTTCTCCTCATAGAGCGTGACCACATAGTGATCGGTCATACCCGCGATGTAGTCGCATATCGCCCG
>JBJEUC010000156.1:0-4157 GCA_051883635.1 Candidatus Fimadaptatus sp. | reverse complement strand
GCAAACCGTCCGAATCGCACCCCCGCCATCACCCGCTCCCCCTCCCCCTGCCCGCCAACCGCTCCCGGACAAACCGACGCGCCCCGCAGGCCATGCCTGCGGGGCGCGTCTTAGGCTCAGCCCGCCTGCTCCCAGGGCGAGGCGCCGTAGCCCGCGCGCGCTATCAGTGCGCAGGCGTCCGCCGTCGCCAGCGGCTCCATGGAGTACACGTCCGCGCGGCCCGTGCGCGCGTTCACGCGCGCCATCGTGCCGGGGCGGCTGTTGAAGGTGTCCTCGATGCGCCGGGCACAGCCGGCGCAGTGCATGCCGCTCACCCGCAGCGTAAGGTGGCAGGGGTAGTGGGAGGCGTGCGCGTCTGCGGGCCGCACGCGCCCGTCTCCGCCGCCGCAGCAGCCCGTGCGCAGCCTTTTGATATACGCGCGCAGGCTCCAAAGTATGAACAGCAGCAGTATCAGTCCCAAAACGACCGTTGCCGGAGACATGCCGTTACCTCCCTTCGCCGCAGCGCGCACAGATGCGCTCTATGCTCTCGCCGCCCAGTCCGCTCATCAGCAGCAGCGCGGCCCGCACCGCCTCGTCGCTGTCCAGGCCCAGCTCGCGCGCGAACACCAGCGCCATGTCGTCGCGCTGACGCTCCAGCGTGCGCGCCCGGTCCTCTCCCGCGCGCGTCAGCCTGACCTCGCCGTAGCGCTCCATGTCTATCAGGCCCTTTTCCCTAAGCGCCGCCAGCAGGTTGTGCACGGTGGGTCTGCGCACGCCCATCAGCTGCGCCACGTCGCGCGAGGCCACATGCTCAAAGGCCTCCGACAGCGCCAGCACGGCCAGCAGGCAGCGCATTGATGAAACCGTCATTTACGCCGCTCCTTCCCGGCACAGCGCGCCCGCGTCACTCCGGCCTGTGCTGGCAGGCGCACCGGCAGTGGGCGCAGTCCCCGCCGCAGCCGCCCCTGCCGCTGCGGTGGTCGCGCGCCAGCTTCCATATTATGGCGCCTACCGCCAGAGCCAGTATCCCGCCAACTATCGCCGTTGCCATTACGCGCCCACCTTTACCTTCCCGGTCAGATGCTCATCGTCGTAGCGGTTCCGGCGCACCAGCATGTACACCAGGCCCGCCAGCAGCACTACGGCCACCGCCGTGAGCAGCGTAAAGCCCGCGCCGCTGAAGAGCAGCCCCAGCTGATAGACTATCAGCCCTATCACATAGGCAAACACGCACTGATAGGCTATCGCAAACGCCGTCCACTTGCCGTTGTTCATCTCGCGCTTTATCGCGCCCATGGCCGCAAAGCACGGCGCGCACAGCAGGTTGAATATCAGGAAGCAGAAGGCCGCCAGCTGGCCGTGGCCGCCGCTGGATGCGTCAAACGCCGCCAGCACCGGCGACAGCGCCTCCGCCTTTTCGTCGTCCGTCATGTCCTCGTCCTCCACTATGCCCGCGGCGGCGTCCTCGCCTTCCTCGTCCACCACGCCGTAGAGCACTCCGAACACGCCCACGACCTCCTCCTTGGCCACCAGGCCCATTATCGTCGCCACGGTGGACTGCCAGTTGTCAAAGCCCAGCGGCCTGAACACCGGCGCTATCGCCGAGCCCACGCGGCCCAGCATGCTCTCGTCCATGTTCTCCACCGCGCCGAATACCGCCGGGGCGTCCTCCACGGACACGGTCTCCGTCCCGGCCGCTGTCTGCGCCTCGTCTGCATCAGCCTGAACGGGCGCCCAGCCGTAGCCCGAGGTGAACCAGATGAATATGCTCGCCACCACTATCACCGTTCCGGCGCGCTTTATGAACGACCAGCCGCGCTCCCACATGCTGTGCAGCACGTTCTTCCAGGCGGGCGCGTGGTAGGCGGGCAGCTCCATAACGAACGGAGCGGGGTCGCCCGCGAAGGGACGGGTCTTTTTGAGGATTATGCCGCTGACTATCACCGCCGCCACGCCTATGAAGTAGGCCGAGGCCGCGACCCAGCCCGCGTTGTGGAACAGCGCGCCCGCGATAAGACCCACTATGGGCATCTTGGCGCCGCAGGGTATGAAGGTCGTGGTCATTATCGTCATCTTGCGGTCGCGGTCGTTCTCTATGGTGCGGGAGGCCATCACGCCCGGCACGCCGCAGCCCGAGCCTATCAGCATGGGTATGAAGCTCTTGCCCGAAAGGCCGAACTTGCGGAATATGCGGTCCATTATGAAGGCTATGCGCGCCATGTAGCCCACGTCCTCCAGTATGGCCAGCATGAAGAACAGCACCAGCATCTGCGGCACGAAGCCTATCACCGCGCCCACGCCGCCGATTATGCCGTCGCCTATCAGGCCCACCAGCCAGTCGGCCACGCCCAGCCCGGCCAGCCACTCGGTCACGGGACCCTGTATCCATTCGGCCACGAACACGTCGTTGGTAAAGTCGGTCACTATCGCGCCTATGGTCGTGACGGATATGTAATATACCAGGAACATTATCACAACGAATATCGGCAGGGCCAGTATGCGGTTGGTCACTATGCGGTCTATCTTATCCGATACGGTCAGCTCGCCGCGGGGCCTGCCCTTGCGCACGCAGGTGGATATCAGCCTGCTTATGTACGCATAGCGCTGGTTGGTTATGATGGATTCGGAGTCGTCGTCCATCTCCGCCTCGCAGTCCTGTATGGTGCGCTCTATCGCGGCCCTTATGCCCTCCGGCAGGTTCAGCTCGGACATGACCTTCTCGTCCCGCTCGAACAGCTTTATCGCATACCAGCGCGCCAGGTTGGGCGCCACTATCGCGCCCTCGTGCGTCGCGCCGTCGGCGTGGTGATGATGCTGGGGATGCTCGCCGTCGTTGTGGGTTATCAGATCCTCTATGTGCGCCAGCGCGTGCTCAACGCTGCCCTCGAACACATGGGGCTCATTGGCGCGCGCGCCCTTGCCGGCCAGCTCCGCGGCGCGCCTGGCCGCCGCCTGGGAGCCCTCGCCCTTGAGCGCCGAGGTCTCCACCACCTCGCAGCCCAGCGCCTGGCCCAGCTTGCGCAGGTCTATGCGGTCGCCGTTTTTGCGCGTCACGTCTATCATGTTGAGCGCTATCACCATCGGTATGCCCAGCTCGGCCAGCTGCGTGGTCAGGTACAGGTTGCGCTCTATGTTGGTCGCGTCCACTATGTTCAGTATGGCGTCGGGCTTTTCGTTTACCAGATAGCCGCGCGCCACCACCTCCTCCAGCGTATAGGGCGACAGGCTGTATATGCCCGGCAGGTCCTGTATTATCACATCCTGCGCACCCTTGAGCCTGCCTTCCTTCTTCTCCACCGTAACGCCGGGCCAGTTGCCTACGTACTGGTTTGACCCGGTCAGGTCGTTGAACATCGTGGTCTTGCCACAGTTCGGGTTGCCCGCCAAAGCTATCTTTACCGCCATGAGCTGTTCTCCCTCCAAACTTTGATCGCCAGCGCCGCTAAGTGTTAGTGGCCGCTAACTCCTGCTCACAAAAAATGCCGCGCCCCTGAGGCGGCTTACCGTACCTCTATGAGCTCCGCGTCGCCCTTGCGCACCGAAAGCTCATACCCGCGCACAGTCAGCTCCATCGGGTCGCCCAGCGGAGCCACCTTGCGCACATATACCTCCACGCCGCGCGTAAGGCCCATGTCCATTATGCGGCGCTTGAGCGCGCCCTCGCCGTGCAGCCGCTCTATCACGGCCGTCTCGCCCACCTTCACGTCCCTGAGCGTCTTCATACCTGCATTCCCCCTTTTTTAGTCAGACCATTATGCGCATGGCCATGGTCCTGTCCAGCGCCACGCGGCTGTCCTTAACGGAGAGTATAAGATTGCCGCCAATGTCGTTTACAACGCGCACCTCCGCGCCTACCACAAAGCCCAGCTCCGCCAGATGCTGCCTCACGTCGTCGCGGCCGGTGATCTTCCTGATTATGTTCACATCGCCTATTTCCGCCATCCCCAGGGGCATCACTGCGCTCCCTCCTCGCTTCAATTAGTCTTGTCTAACCACCGCATAGTGTACCACCGTCGCCCTGCCCTGTCAACCCCCGGTGCGCGCGCAGGGAACGTTAAAGTTTGTCGCCGCTAACGCATCCTCCGCCGCGAATAGAAAAATTAATCTGAATGCGCTTCCAAAATAGTTGAATCGTTCAACAATCCGGGGTATAATCGTTCATTGAACAAAGGAGG
>JBJEUC010000155.1:0-4157 GCA_051883635.1 Candidatus Fimadaptatus sp. | reverse complement strand
CACCGGCGGCCTGCTGCTGATAAACCGCGCCCATGCAAACCGTATGCCCGAGAGCAACTGCATACGCTGCGGGCGGTGCGTGGCGGCCTGTCCCATACACCTGATGCCGCTCAGGCTCAACGAGCTGGTGCTGCACGACCGCTTTGAGCAGGCCGAGGCGATAGGCGTGCTGGACTGCATAGAGTGCGGCTCCTGCTCCTACGTCTGCCCCGCCAAGCGCGAGCTGGCGCTGTCGATACGCATGGGCAAGCGCGAGGTATTGAAGCGCCGCAAAGCCCGGCAGTAAAGGAGAAGCGTTCATATGGAAAACATGATAGTCACCTCGTCGCCGCACATACGCTCCTCGGCTACCACGCGCCGCGTGATGCTGGACGTATGCATCGCGCTGCTGCCCGCGGGCGTGGCGGCGGTATGGTTCTTCGGCTGGTACGCGCTGGCGCTCATCGCCGCCTCGACGATAACGGCCGTAGTGGCCGAGGCGCTCACCCAGCGGCTCATGCACCGCGCTGTCACGGTGGGCGACTGCTCGGCGATAGTCACGGGGCTGCTGGTGGCCTACAACGTGCCGGCCAGCGCGCCGCTGTGGCTGCCGATGGTGGGCTCGGCCTTTGCGATAATCATTGTCAAGCAGTTCTTCGGCGGCCTGGGCAAGAACTTCCTCAACCCCGCCCTCGCCGCGCGCGCCGTGCTGCTCTCCAGCTGGATGGGCATGATGACCGGCTCGGCCTTCACCGCGCCCGTGACCTACGCCGTGGACGCCTACTCGGGCGCCACCGCGCTGGCGAGCGCCGATACCGGAAGCTATACGCTGCTTCAGCTGTTCCTGGGCGACATACCGGGCTGCCTGGGCGAGGTGAGCAAGCTGGCGCTGCTCATAGGCGCGGCCTACCTGCTCGCGCGCCGGGTCATCTCCTGGCGCATACCCACGGCCATGATAGGCACGGCCTTCGTGTGCTTCTGGATAAACAGCGGCTCGCTCTACTCGGCCGACACCGCCTCGGCGCTGTACCAGCTGCTTTCGGGCGGATTGATACTGGGCGCGTTCTTCATGGCCACCGACTACTCCTCCTCGCCGGTCACGCCGGTGGGGCAGCTGATATTCGGCGCAGGCTGCGGCCTGTTGCTCTTCGTGATACGCATGTTCAACCCCACCTACCCCGAGGGCTGTTCGTATGCGATACTGTTCATGAACCTGCTCACGCCGCTTATAGACCGCTGGACCATGCCCCGCATATACGGAAGGGGGAAAAAGCATGCGTAACCTCCTGCAGCTTTCGCTGAAGCTGATGGCGTTCACGCTGGCAGCCGGTCTGCTGCTGGCGCTGACCAACGCCGTGACGGCCGGGCCCATTGCCGAGCAGCAGGCCCGCACCGAAAACGCCTCCCGCTATGCGGTGATGCCCGATGCCGACTCCTTCGAGCGCATCGAGGACGACGCCGCCTGCCGCGAGGCCGCTCCCTCGCTCACGGCGATATACCGCGCGCTCAAGGGCGGCGAGACGGTGGGCTACACGCTCAACCTCGCTCCCTCGGGCTACAAGGACATAATCGGCATGACCGTAGGCATATCCGCCGCCGGCTCAGTGACCGGCGTGACGATAGACAGCCAGGCCGAGACCCAGGGCGTGGGCTCCAAGGTGACGGGCGAGGCCTTCCTGGGCCAGTTCGTGGGCCAGCCCGCATCCGTCGAGGCCCTCGAGACCGGCGTCGACACGATAACCGGCGCGACGGTATCATCCAGCACGGTCAAAAAGGCCGTGCAGTCCGCCGCCGCAGTGAGCGAGACCGTGCTTGCCATAGAGCCGCACGCCGCCACTCCTATGGCGGCCGAGGACGAGTTCCGCCTGACCACGCTGCCGGGCGCTAGCGGCTTTGAGACGGTCGACCTGCTGAGCTTCCTGGGCGATTACGACACCATAAGGGGCATCAAGGCGGCCTATGCGGGCGACAAGCTGATGGGCTACTCCTTCGACATCACCGCGCAGGGCTACGGCGGCGACATCAACATGACGCTGGGCATAGCCGTGGAGAGCGAGACCATAACCGGGCTCGAGATAGCGCCCACCAACGAATCCGCCGACTACGGCAAGCGCATCGAGGAGGAGGCGTACTACGGCCAGTACGCGGGCCTTGCGCTCACCGACGAGGCGCTGGCCTCGGTGGACGGCGTATCGGGCGCGACCGCGACCTCCAACACGGTGATGCGCTCAGTCAGGCAGGCCGTGTCCTTCTACCGCCAGTACCTGAGCGGCGGCGGCGAGCCCACTTCGCTTAACGACGCCGACGAGCTGCGCGATATAACCGCGCGCATGGCGGGCAGCGAAGCCAGCTATCCCCTCATCGAGAAGGTCGAGGAAGCGCTCTATGCGGGCGAAGCTATCGGCTACCGCTTCACCACCGCGCCGACCAGCGACTCCAGCGGCCTTACGGTCGACGTGATGGCCGGACGCGTGGTCACGGCCGCTTACCGCGGCACTAGCGAGACCGACTCCGGGCTGGACTCCGTGATAGGCGCGATGCTGCTGCCCGAGCCGATAACCGACGCGCTCTCGAGCGCGAGCTGGGCCAGCGACTCCCTGCGCGAGGCACTGGGGCAGTGCGCCTCGTTCTACGACGCATATATCTCAGGCGAGGGCGCGACCGCGACGCTTAATGACGCCGACGAGCTGCGCGACATAACATCGCGCATGGCCGGCAGCGAGGCCAGCTATCCCCTCATCGAGAAGGTCGAGGAAGCGCTCCGCGCGGGCGATGTGATAGGCTACCGCTTCACCACCGCGCCGACCAGCGACTCCAGCGGTCTCACGGTCGACGTGATGGCCGGGCGCGTTGTCACGGCCGCTTACCGCGGCACTAGCGAGACCGACTCCGGGCTGGACTCCGTGATAGGCGCGATGCTGCTGCCCGAGCCGATAACCGACGCGCTCTCGAGCGCGAGCTGGGCCAGCGACTCCCTGCGCGAGGCGCTGGGACAGTGCGCCTCGTTCTACGACGCATACATCTCCGGCGAGGAGGCGGCGGCATAATGGAAAAGAGGAATCTCAAGGGCATAATCTTCAACGGCATAGTGACCGAGAACCCGACGTTCCGCCTGGTTCTGGGCATGTGCCCCACGCTTGCGATAACCACCTCGGTGACAAACGGCCTGGGCATGGGCCTGGCGGCCACGTTCGTGCTGATATGCTCAAACGTCGTGATATCGCTCATGCGCCGCATCATACCGGCGCAGATACGCATACCCTCCTTCATCGTGGTAATAGCCACCTTCGTTACGATAGTGCAGCTGCTGATGCAGGCCTTCCTGCCCGCGCTGTACGATTCGCTGGGCGTGTTCATACCGCTGATAGTCGTCAACTGCATCATATTCGCGCGCGCCGAATCCTTTGCCAGCAAGAACCCGCCGCTGGAGAGCGCGTGCGACGGTCTGGGCATGGGGCTGGGCTTCACGCTGGCGATAACGCTGCTCTCGGCCATACGCGAGCTGCTGGGCGCCGGCACACTCTGCGGCGTGCAGGTGATGCCCGCGGGCTATCAGCCCATGGCGATAATCACCCAGGCCCCGGGCGGCTTCATAATGCTGGGCCTGCTGATGATAGTGATGAACGCGCTGTTCAAGGCCTACGACCGGCACATGAGCAGAAAGGAGGGCTAGAATGGACATACTCCTGTTGCTTGTAAGCTCCATATTGGTAAACAACTTCGTCATGTCCAAGTTCCTGGGCTGCTGCCCGTTCCTGGGCGTGAGCAAGAAGGTCGACACGGCCGTGGGCATGGGCATGGCAGTCACGTTCGTAATGGCCGTGGCCTCGCTGGCCACATATCTTGTGCAGAAGTACCTGCTGGACCCGTTCGGCCTGGGGTACATGCAGACCATCGCCTTCATACTGGTGATAGCCGTGCTGGTGCAGATAATCGAGATGGTGATAAAGAAGATATCCATGCCGCTGTACCAGGCCCTGGGCGTGTACCTGCCGCTGATAACCACCAACTGCGCCGTGCTGGGCGTTACCGTGCTGAACATACAGTCCGACTATTCGCTTATCGAGGCCGTGGTGAGCGGCGCGGGCGGCGGATTGGGCTTCATGCTGGCGATAGTGCTGTTTGCGGGCATACGCGAGCGCATGGAGACCGCCGACATGCCCGCGTGGCTGAGCGGC
>JBJEUC010000154.1:0-17447 GCA_051883635.1 Candidatus Fimadaptatus sp. | reverse complement strand
CCGGTGCCTCCACCACCCGCCGCCTCCTTCCCTTTCTGCTGCTCCAGCTCCTCTATGGCGCTCTGCTGCGCGTTCAGTACCGCGTCGTCGCGCATCATCGCGACCGACAGGGCCACATACGCCACCCCCAGCACCAGCAGCCAGAACCTCGGCTTAATACTGAATCCGCCGCGCCTTTTAGCCATTTTGCCGCACTCCCCGTTCCGCTTTTATACCACTATCGACTAAGTAGTTGCATTTATTCGCCGCGGGCCCGGGAAATCCTACCTGTGCAACACTTATTTAAGAATATGTTTGAGAAACGCAACACTTTTCAGGCGCAGCTGAGCGCGCCTGAAAAGGCACAGCGCCCGGGCGACCGCCGCGCGCAGCAAGCGCGCGGGCCCGGCGAGGAACAGCGCCATCCCCGCAGCGCAGCCCATGAGCGCGAACAGGCGCAGCTCGCCGCCGTTCGCGCGCAGCAGCATCGCCGCCAGCAGCAGCGCCTGCGCCGCGCACATCACCGCGTCCAGCACGGCGGTGAACGCGCGCCCCGCCACGGTGAGCAGGCGCACCGCGCGGAACAGCTCGTATATCGCGCCCATTATGACGCCGCACAGCATCATATAGGCCAGCGCGCACCATTGCCCCACGGTATAGTAGAGCATGGTTCACCTGAACACGCGCCACAGGCCGCGCCTGCCCTGCGCGCCGGATTCGGCGTACTCCATCGCTACCACTACCCCGTCTATGCTGAGCCTGCCCGCCTCCAGGTCCAGCGCGGATATGTGCAGCTCGCGGCCTGCCACGGTCAGCTCGCCCTGGGAGGTATTCATCACTATCACCTGGTCGTTGAAGCTGTCAACATCGCTCACGCCGGTCAGCTCCAGCCGGGCGCGGTCGGTCATCTGCAGCGTGTGCGTGCGCTTGACTTCGGGCTTGTCGTCGGGCTTGCGCATGAACGCGCCTCCTTTCCTGCTCCTCATACGTGAGCATATGCGCGCGCCGCGCAAAAGATAACGCGCCCCCCGCAAATGCGGGAAGCGCGCCAGGCCGGGCCCGCGTCCGGGCCCAATGCGCCCGCATCAGCCTGCGGAGCGCTTGTTTATTCCTATATATACCACGTCGGGATAGTTGAACAGCCGCAGCGGGAACCCGCTGTTGCCCAGCCCGCGCGAAACCACCAGCATGCGCCCCTTCTCCTCGAATATGCCGGCGTCGTAGTGCGGGAAGAAGCCCTGGTCGGGCGAATACAGCCCGCCTATGAACGGAAGCCGCCACTGGCCGCCGTGCGCATGGCCGCTGAGCTGCAGGTCGAAGTCGTACTTGCAGTAGTCCTCAAACGCGAGCGGGAAGTGGCTGAGCACCAGGCGCAGGCCGCCCATCTCGTTCAGGCGCGCAAACAGCGGCTGCACCTCGGGCTGTGCGGCCTCGTTAAGGCCCAGTATGGATACCCGCTGGCCGCCCTTGGAGAATATGGCCACGTCGTTTTCGATAACGCGGATGCCGGATTTGCGCAGCATATCGCGCAGCACGGGCCATTCGTCCATGCGCGTTTCGTGGTTGCCCGGTATCGCGTACACGGGGGCCAGCTGGGTGAGCGGCGCCAGCGCGTCCACATACGAAGCCGCCTTCTCGTCCCACCGGTGTATCATGTCGCCGGTTATCACGATGAGGTCGGGGGCCAGCTCCCTTATGTGCGCCACCAGCTTTTCGTTGTGGCTGCCAAAGCGCTTGGTGTGCAGGTCGCTCAGCTGCACTATCGACAGCTCCTCGGACACGTCAGCCGGCACGTAGTAGCGCGAGGTGACAAGGCGGTTGTTCTCCCGTCGGGCCAGTCCATATAGCAGGAATACCACCAGCAGCATTACAAACAGATCCATTTTCGACCTCCCCGGACGCGCTGCGCGCGCGGATGCTCCTCACTATATATGACAAAGGGCTGCCGATTATCTCAGCAGCCCGAAATTGACAGGGTGCGATCAGTTGTTCTCGCCCTCATCGCCGATGGCGAACTCGTCGCCCAGCGAATCGGCCGCGCCTTCCTCAACGCCGTCGAACGCCTCGTCCTCCAGCACCGCACGGATGCTCAGGCTGATGCGCTTGGCGTCGGTGTTGACGTCCAGCACCTTCACGCGCACTACGTCGCCGACCTGCACCGCGTCCTCGACCTTGGCGATGCGGGTGAGCGCGCACTGGGAGATGTGTACCAGGCCGTCCAGGCCGGGCTCCAGCTCCACAAAGGCGCCGAAGGTGGTTATGCGCACGACCTTGCCCTCGACTATGGAGCCGACGATGTACTTGTCTCCCGCCACATCCCAGGGCTTGGGCTGGGTCTGCTTGTAGCTCAGCGAGATGCGCTCGCGCTCGCGGTCGATGGACTGTATCTTTACCGGTATCTCCTGGTTGATGGACACCACGTCGCTGGGATGCTTTACGCGGCCCCAGCTCAGGTCGGTCACATGTACCAGGCCGTCCACGCCGCCGATGTCGACGAACGCGCCGAAGTCGGTCAGGCGGCGGACGATGCCGTTGACGACGGTGCCCTGCTCGAGCTTGTCCCAGATGGCGGCCTTCTTCTGGGCCTCCTCAGCGATGAGGACTTCCTTGCGGGAAGCCACGATGCGCTTCTTCTTCTCGTCCACCTCGATGATCTTGAGCTTCATGTCCTTGCCCACGAAGTCCTCGATCTTCTCGACGTAGCGCTGGCTCAGATGGGACGCGGGGATGAACGCCTCTATGCCCATCACGGAAGCGATGAGTCCGCCCTTGACGGCCTTCTTGCCGACGGCCTCGACGTACTCGCCCGCCTCATACTTGGCCATGATGGCGTCCCAGTTGCGCTTGTTGACTATGTTCTTCTGGGAGAGTATCACATTGCCCTCGCCGTCGTTGACCTTGACGACCTCGACCTCGATCTCGTCGCCTATCGCAACCTCGGGAGTGCACAGCTCGGCCTTCTTCACCAGGCCGTCCGACTTGTAACCGATATTCACGCAGACCTCGTCGTCAGTTATCTGTACGACCTTGCCCTTTATGATATCACCGGGGTGTATCTGAACCATGGTCTTTTCAAACGCGGACTCAAAATCCGACTCCTGGGCTTCCTCCTGCGCGGCCGTTTCCAGGACTACGTCCTGCTTCTCGATGTCGTTCATGCGTGCAGCAACCTCCTTAAATGTGCCATCCGGCGTGCTTGCGCCGGCTGTTATGCCGATTATACCCCACGGGCCGGCCCATTTTTCAGGGAGGTCACGCGCGGTTTCGACCCAGATCGTTTGAGTGCGGGCGCGGCACAGCTCGTACAATTCGCGCGTATTCGCGCTGCCGAAGCCGCCCACTATTATCATCATATCCGCACTTTCGGCCAGCTCCCGGGCCTCTCTCTGCCTTTCATGAGAGGTGGAGCAGACCGTATTTATACTCGTAAGGTCACGTATCCTGCCGGACAGGTATGCCCTTACGCTCTCGAACCTTTCGTTTTCACAGGTGGTCTGCGCTACCAGCAGCGCCTTGTCCATATCGGGCAGCTCAGCCGCCTCGCGCTCGTCTGCCACCACGTAGCTGCGCGCGCACCAGCCGCATATGCCCACCACCTCGGGGTGCATCCGCTTGCCCACCACTATGACCGGCGCGCCCGTATTGCGTGAATACTCGCTCACCAGGTCGTGTATGCGCTTTACGAACGGACAGGTCAGGTCCAGTATCTCGTGGCCGCGCGCCTCAAGCTCGCTTATCACCTCGGGCCGCACGCCGTGGGAGCGTATCGCCACCTTCACGGTATCGGCCTGCTCCGGGGTGTCCACCGGGCGCGCGCCGCGTCGGCTCAGATCCGCCACGGCCTGCTCGTTGTGCATGAGCTTGCCCAGCGTGCAGATGCGCTCGCCGCGCGCCAGCTCGCGCTCGACGGCCTCGACCGCGCGCCTGACTCCAAAGCAGAAACCCGCGCTGCGGGCAGTTATGACCTTCACCGGAACCCTCCCAAATACAAGCATAGGCATGTCGGCGGGCGCTGTGCCGCCGGCCATACAAACACTTCTGCACCTTCCTTCGTATATTCGCCCTTACCACTGACATATCCTGCAATTTTGCAGAATTTTGTTCATTAATTTTCTGTTATTGGGTACATTTTGCGACATTCGCTATCACGCGTCCCGGAGCGCGACCACGCTGTCGTGTACCTGCGCGCTCACGCTGTTTATCATGTCGCGGCTTATGCGCCCGCCCGCTTCGCCCAGCGGTATGGGCTGGCCGATGTTCACCTTAACGCGCCTGAACAGCCGGTAGGGCCCCACTATATGCACCGGCACTATGCAGGCCCGGGCGCGCAGCGCTATCATGGAGGCGCCGTCGGCCATCTCAAACGACGAATCGTCCTTAACGCGCGTGCCCTGCGGGAATATGCCCACGACGCCGCCCGCCGAGAGCAGCTCCAGGCTCCTGCGTATCGCGCTCACGTCCGCGCCGCCGCGGTCGACCGGGAACGCGCCCAGACCCTCGACTATCCGGCGCAGCAGCGGGTTTTTGAACAGCTCCTTCTTGGCCATGAAGCATATCTGCCGGTCAAACACGCGCCCCAGCGCCAGCACGTCCCAGTTGGATATGTGGTTGCTGACCAGCACGACCGGCCCCTCGGGCAGCCTGCGCGCGCCGCTTATGCTGAGCGGGTAGAATATGCCCAGCAGCGGCCCCGCCAGCGCCTTTGCCACTCTGTACAGTCCCGTCATGCTTCCATCCCCCTGCGCGCCGCCTCGACGCGCGCCATTATCGCGTCCACCACCTGCTCGATGGTCATGTCGCTGGAATCCACAAGGCAGGCGTCGTCCGCGCGCCTGAGCGGGCTTATCTCGCGCGTCATGTCGCGCCGGTCGCGCTCGCGCACCTCGCGCAGCACGTCCTCATACGAGGCCTGCGCGCCGCTCTCCCTGAGCTGACTGAGCCGCCTGCGCGCGCGCACCTCGTCCGAGGCGGTGAGGTATATCTTGACCTCCGCGTCGGGCAGCACATGCGTGCCTATGTCGCGCCCGTCCATTATCACGTCGCCGGCGGCGGCTATCGCGCGCTGCTTGCCCAGCAGCCAGCTGCGCACCGGCCCCACGGCCGAAACGTGCGAGGCCGCCGCGCTCACCTCCTGCGTGCGTATCGCGGCGGACACGTCCTCGCCGTCCAGCAGCACGCGCGTCTCGCCCTCGACGCAGCGCACGTCCAGCTCGGTCGCAGCGAGCATATCCTCCAGCGCCGCGCCGTCGTCCACGTCCACGCCCGCACGCAGGGCCTTGAGCCCCAGCGCCCGGTACATCGCGCCCGTGTCCAGCCTGCCAAAGCCCGTGCGCTCCGCCACCAGCGCCGATATCACCGACTTGCCCGCGCCCGCGGGGCCGTCTATCGCAATCCTCATATCGCATCCCCCATCTCCGTGCCCTCGCGCCGCAGCCTGTCCATCTCGCGCACAAACGCCGCCCGGTAGGCGCGCATGTGCTCCTGCGTGGAGGGCGCCATCTCGCCCGCCGCCATCATCGCGTCCAGCTCGTCCAGCGTGACCCAGCGCGCGTCGCAGGTCTCGTCAGGCTTAAGCGTGAGCGTGCTTGTATCAGTCACGCGGGCGATGAAGTTGTCGCCTATGAAGGGCGGCACTGTCGCCGTGCCCAGATAGCGCACGTCCTCCTCCGCCACGCTCAGCCCCGTTTCCTCGCGCAGCTCGCGTATCACCGCGCCGACCGGGGTCTCGCCCGCCGCCATATGGCCGCCGGTGTTCTCCCACTTGCCGGGCGCGTAGCGCTTTTGCGGGCTGCGTTTGGTTATCAGCAGCCGCCCGCGCGCGTCCACTATCCATATGCCCACGACCACCTTGTATTCGCCGGGGGCCAGCTTCTCGCTCCTCAACCGGGTATAGCCCAGCGGGCGGCGGTCCGCGTCGAATATGTCCATGCGTTCTTCCGCCATGTCACGCCTCCTGTGCGCACCACGCCGCCGCGCTGTAGCCCGCCAGCGCGCCGGTGGAAAACGCTATCTGCAGATTGAAGCCGCCGGTCAGGGCGTCCACGTCCAGCGTCTCGCCCGCCGCGAACAGGCCCGGCCGCGACTTGACCATGAGCGTGGAGGGATTGAGCTCCTTCACGTCCAGGCCGCCGCGCGTGATTATTGCCTCGGCAAAGCCGCGCGTGCCCTTGACCGTGAGCGGCACGGCCTTGAGGAACGCCGCCAGCGCGCGCAGCTGCTTACTGTTCAGCTGATATACGGGCGTATCGGGATTTAGCCCGCTCAGGCCCGCCAGCACAGGGGCCATCGCCCGGGGCATGAGCGCCTCCAGCATGGTGCGCAGCTGCCTGCGCCCGGCCGCGGCTATCTCGCGCTCCAATCGCGCCAGCAGCACGTCCTCGCTGAGCGCGGGCTTGAGATCCAGCAGCAGCTCCTGTCCCGCCGGCTCGGCGTCCAGGTAGCTGGACAGCGACAGCGCCAGCGGTCCGCTTATGCCAAAGTGGGTAAAGAGCATCTCGCCCTGCTCGCAAAAGGGCGTCTTTTTGCCCCGTCCCAGGCGCAGCGCCACGTTCTTGAGCGATATGCCCGTCAGCTGCGCGGGCCAGGTCTCCACGGTCTCTATCGGCACCAGCGCGGGCCTGAGCGGCGTGACATGCAGGCCCTCGCGCTCAAGCAGGCGCGCGCCAAAGCCGTCCGACCCGGTAGAGGGATAGCTCGCTCCGCCCGCGCACACCACCGCCGCGTCGAAGTCGTACCGCCTGCCGTCCTCCAGCGTCACGCGCCACGCGCCCGCGTCCTGCGCGCGCTCGAGCGATTTCACGCGCGCGTTCAGCCGTATCTCCACGCCCAGCGCGCGCAGCTCGCGCTCGAAGGCGCGCGTCACGTCGCTGGCGTGGTCCGATTCGGGGAACACGCGCCCGCCGCGCTCCACCTTGGTGGGCACGCCCTGCCCCTCGATTAGCTCTATCAGCGCCGTGTTGTCAAAAAAGTTGATCGCCGAGAACAGAAAGCGCGGATTGCGCGGCACGTTGCCAAGGAACTCCTGCCCCTGCGCGGTATTGGTCAGGTTGCACCGGCCCTTGCCGGTTATGTATATCTTCTTGCCCAGCTTTTCGTTGCGCTCAAGCAGCGTCACCTGCGCGCCCGCGCAGGCGGCGAACACTGCGGCGGCCATGCCCGCCGCGCCCCCGCCGATTATGCCTATTCTGCTCATATCAGGTCTTTTCCCTGCCCAGGAACACATGGTAGTTGTCCCATATGTCCTCCAGCATCTTGAGCCGCTTTGCGACCTCGTCGCGCTTGCTCAGTCCCATGGCGACCAGCAGCGCGTTTATCAGCGACAGCGGCGCGGCCAGCGAGTCCACGAACGACGCCATGTCCGACTTGGCCATCAGGCAGTAGTCCGACAGCGCGTGCAGCGGCGACATGGGGCCGTCGGTTATGGCCACCAGCTTTGCGTGCTTGCTGTGGGCGAACTCCATCGCCTCCACCGTGCGCGAGGAATAGCGCGGGAAGGATATGCATATCATTACGTCCCTGTCGCTTATGCGGCTGAGCTGCTCAAACACGTCGGATATGCCCGAGGTGACGACGCTCACCTGGTCGGTCACAAACTTCATGTAAAAGCCCATAAACTCCGCCAGCGGCGCGCTGGAGCGCAGGCCCAGTATGTATATGTGCTCCGCGTTGCGCATCAGCCCCACGACGCTGTCGAACACGCTCTCGTCGTTTATGTCCAGCGTGTTGCGAATGTTCTGCATATCGGCCTTCAGCACGCGGCTGAGCACCATGGACTGGGGCATCTCCGTGGACATCTCGAACCGCTGCGAGGCCGTGAGCCTGTGGCGTATCAGCTCCTGCAGCGCCTTTTGCAGCTGCGGATAGCCCTCGTAGCCCAGCGCGTCCGCGAACCGCACCACCGTTGATTCGCTCACGCCCACGTATTCGCCCAGCTTGGACGCGGTCATAAAGGCCGCCTTGTCGTAGTGCGCCACTATGTATTCCGCTATCCGCTTATGGCTTTTCGAAAGCTTTTTACCCGACTGATTCAGTCGCTGTATCAGCTCCTGCGACTCCTGCATAAGATACTTCTCCTTGCAGCCAGGGCGCGCTCCCGCGCGCCGTATTAACCGGCCATATGCCGTACTGCATCTATTATACAGCGCAATCAATTCATTTGCAAGCAAGCTGGCAGTCATTTCACGGTAATCCTGCAAAATCAGCGGCAAAACGCGGCCCGCAGCGCGCAGAGTTGATGCTTGCTCATATCGATATTCACATGCGGCGCGTCCAGTCGCAGGATATCTCCGTATAGACCGCATAGCCCTCGCGCACCAGCGCCGCGTCGCTGCCCGGCTCCAGGCGGGAGGACACGAGCGCCATGCCGTACTCGTCCGCCCCGTCCCCGCCCTCGGCCCGCTCGTAGCGCACCGCGCTGGAGCGCAGGCCCAGCGACGCACTGCGCAGGCCCAGCGGCCGCCCGGCCGGCACGTTGAGGCTGAAGAAGCACCCCGGGTGCCCCTCGCTCATCGCCCTGTCCATCATTAGGCTGGTCAGCTCAAGCGTCGCGGCGTAGTCGCGGTTGCCCCCGCGCGTGGACACCGCCAGCGCCCTCACGCCCTGCATGCACGCCTCGCAGGCCGCGCCTATCGTGCCCGAATAGTGCACGTCGCCCGCCACGTTCAGCCCGTCGTTTATGCCGCTTATCACCAGGTCCACGCCGCCCTCCGTCAGCGCGCCCAGGCCCAGCAGCACGCAGTCCGCCGGAGTGCCCGCGACGGCCCATGCCCGCGCGCCGCCGCGCTCGTACCGGCGCACGCGCAGCCGCCGTGCTATCGTGATGGAGTGTGAAAAGCCGCTGCACTGCCTGTCGGGCGCGCACACGGTCACATCATGCTCTCCCGCCAGAAAGTCGTACAGCGCCCATATGCCGTCCGCCAGTATGCCGTCGTCGTTTACCAGCAAAATGCGCATCATACTCACCTCACAGTCATTCTACCATCCACGGCGGGCTTTGGCAACAGGCTGCGCCGCCGCCCGGAATATTTGCCGCGCGCCACAAAAAACTATGGCGTTGCCGACGCGCCGGGTGTATAATGAGCGCATGAAAGGGCGCGCCCATCGCCGCGCCGCTGAGCAACCGCAATATATGCGCATAAGCGCCATGGAGGGGATTACCGTGATACTCGACACAAAGCTCATGGATCTCAGCAAAATGCACGCCTGGGAGCTCTACTCGTCCTCCCTGGACACCGAGCTGCGCCAGTGCACCGACGAGGGCCGCGACGTGGCCGCCTATTCCGACGTGGTCCGGGCCGTGAGCGCCCTGCCGCTGAGCCCGCTGCGCGAGGAGCTGGCCGACACGCTGTTTGCCGCGCTCACCGGCGCGCCCCTGCGCCCCGACTATCCCTACCGGGAGCCCGACGAGCTGGAGGACATACGCGCCGCCCGGCCCGCCGCGCGTCCGGCCGCGCTGCCCCTGCCCGCCGCCGATGAGCTGAGCGACCGCGTGCGCGGCGCCTGGCTGGGCCGCATATGCGGCTGCCTGCTGGGCAAGCCCGTGGAGGGCTGGATGAGCCGCGACATAGAGGCGCTGGCCCGCGCCGAGGGCAACTGGCCGCTCACGAGGTACCTCACGCGCGACGAGGCCGCGCTCCGGGCGCTCGGCAAGGAGGGCGCGCTTGGCAACACCTGGGCCGACGCGCTGAGCGGCGCGGCGCCCTCCGACGACGACACCAATTACACCACCATGGCCGCGCTCAGGATAGTGGGCCGCCACGGCCGCGACTTCACTTCGGACGACGTGGCCCTGGAGTGGATGGCCAGCCAGCCCAAGGACGCCTACTGCACCGCCGAGCGGCGCGCCTTCCGCAACTTTGTCGCCGGCATAATGCCGCCCCATTCGGCCACCTACAAGAACCCCGACCGCGAATACATAGGCGCGCAGATACGCGCCGACTACTTCGGCTACATCAACCCCGGCGACTGCGAGACCGCCGCCGACATGGCCTGGCGCGACGCGCGCATATCCCACGTCAAAAACGGCATATACGGCGAGATGTTCGTGGCGGCCATGCTGGCGCGCGCCGCCGTGTCGGGCGACGTCATCGACGTGATAAACGCGGGCCTTAGCGAGATACCCGAAAAGTCCCGCCTGGCCGAGGCCATACGCGAGGCGCTTACCTGGCACGAGCAGGGTGTCGAGCAGGCCGAGTGCTTCCGCCGCATACACGAAAAGTACGACGAGTCCAACGCATACGACTGGGTCCACACCATATCCAACGCCGAGATAGTGGCGCTGTGCCTGCTCTACAGCGAGGGCGACCTGGGCCGCGGCATATGCATGGCCGTGGAGCAGGGCTTCGACACCGACTGCAACGGCGCGACCGTGGGCTCGATAATCGGCATGATGAAGGGCAGCGCCGCCGTGGGCGAGGACTGGACGCGCCCCCTGTGCGGCAAGCTGCGCACGCAGATATTCGGCTGCGAGGTGTTCTCGATAGACGAGCTGGTAAGCATAACGCTCGGCCATATGGCGTAACTGAGCCGCAGGCAGACCGAAGGCCCGCCCCCCGCGTGCAGCCGGGAGGCGGGCCCTTTTCGTATTCCTGCTGCGCGGCGGCGCGAGGCCCGCGCCGGAGCTACCTGTCCTGTATGCCGCAAAGCTCCGGGTTCTTTACGTATGTCCCGTCCCTGTCCCTCAGGAAGGGCAGGACTCCCACCACCGCGTCGTTGTTGATGAGGCCGTACACATGCGGGTATTCCCGCCCGCAGCCGTCCGTGTCCTCGTATCTGACCTCCGCCTTCAGCCGGGCTTCGTCGATGCACACCAGCACCATGTCCTCCCCGACGTCGCGGAAGTTGGGCGCGACCCGCCAGAAGTATTCCGCGGTCGAGCAGTGGATGAATCCGTCCGCCGCGATGTCGCGCCTGCCCCAGCAGTCCCTGTGCTTCCGCTCCTCCCAGGTCGCCTTCCTCATGCAATGCAGTATCACGTTGTGCTCCCCTTTCGCCATGGGCTGCGCGCCGCCCTCAGCCCTTCTCTTCCTTATCAATATGCGCGCGTATCGCGCCCTCGTGCTCAAGGCAGTAGGCGTAGGCCCTGTGCATGAACTCCCTGATGCCGCACTGCCGGTACATGCGGTCTATCGCAGCCAGCGCGGGCTCGCCGTCCAGCTGCATGTTCTGGAAGTAGTCGTACACGCAGCCGCCGTTTTCGCGGGGGAAGTACGGGTTTATGGAGCTCAGGCGCTCGTCGCGCATTATGCTTTCGACCACCATCTCGCTCAGTATCCACTTGAGCGAGGGCGTCTCGTACTCGTCATAGCCGTCGCCGAACTCCGCGTGCCATACGTGGAACCAGAGGTAGTGTATCATCTCGTGCAGCGAAATGCCCAGCGCGCCCCGCTCGCTGTTCTTGCAGAACAGGTCAAAGCGCCGCTCGACGAGGAACCGGGGGCAGACCGGGTTGAGGATGATGTTCGCCGTGAGGTCGTTGAAGAGCGCCCCTGTATCCGTCCCGAACGCCTCCGAGAGCGCGTCCTCCACCTGCGGGCGGTGCAGGGCAAAGTGCGCGCCGTAGGCAAGCGCCTTCGCCTCCAGCTCGCCCTCCGCCGCTCGCCAGGCGGGCCGAAGCGCCTCCAGCAGGTACTCCCGGCGGCCCGCAGCATCCCGCCGCTTCAGCTCCGATACGTCCACCTCGGGATAGAAGTACGTCAGCGCACCCGACCAGTAGGGCGTCATGTCGTCGGTCTGGAACAGCAGTATGCTGTCCACCGAATACTCAAAGCCCGGGTTTTTGTACGCGATGTTCATTTCGTCCCCTCCCCCCTGTCCGCAGCGCGGTCTCCGGCTTCATTATAACACGCCGGGGTATGTGGGCGCAACATGCGTGACGTTTGACAGGCGGGGCAAAGCACTTTTAGCATGCGCTCCTGCCTACCTTGCCCCAGCTCAACCGCGTCCGTCTCGGAATAGAAGTGCGGAGGTGCATACGGACGGTTCTAAACGCAATATCCGCGCCGTACCTTCCCCGTCCGTAGCGCGTTCCTGCGCCACTATACCGCGCCGGGGAACGTACAACCTGCACTCCGCTTGCCGTGCTGGCCAAAGCGTTTCCGGATAGAAGGGCAGCGGTGCATCCATCCACTTCCGAACGCAATATCAGTGTCGTGCCCTCCCATGTCCGCAGCGCGTTCCTGCGTCACTATGCCGCACCGGGGAACGCGCAACCTGCACTCCGCTTGCCAAGCTGGCCAAAGCGTCTCCGGATAGAAACACGTCGGCGCATACGACCGGTTACGAGCGCAATATCCGCGCCATGCCCTACCCTGCCCGCAGCGCGTTCCCGCGCCACTGTGGCGCGCCGGGGAACGCGCGTGCCGCTTACACGCCACCTGCCGGCCCGCCGCCTGCGCATACCTGCGACGCCGCGCGGGCAGAATACCGGCGACATCGTCCGTTAAATATTTGTTTCGCGCAAAAAAGCTATTGCAAAACCGGGGCTTTGGGTCTATAATGTAATGGTCAAAGAAAGTCAAAGATAATTGACGTACCGAAAGGTTTGGTGATGCTTGTGGAGACCAAGGACTACTACGCCATACTGGGCGTGGACAAAAAGGCCACGAGCGACGAGATAAAAAAGGCCTACCGGAAGCGGGCCAAGCAATACCATCCCGACATCGCGGGCAACACCAAGGAGAATGTGGACAAGTTCAAGGAGATCTCCGAGGCGTACGAGATACTGTCCAACGAGGAGAACCGCAAAAAGTATGACCAGCTGATGGACGACATCCGCAGCGGGCGCAATCCCTACGGCGCGGCAGGCGGCCCGGGCGCGGGCGGCTGGCAGACCTATCAGGGCGGCGGCGCAGGTTTTGGCGACTGGGACGACATACTGAGCCAGTTCTTCGGCATGGGCGCGGATTCCTACTCGAGCGGCTTTGCCCGTTCGCGCGGGTTCAAGCATCCGACGTCCCTGGACGTGGAGAACATCATCACCGTATCGCTGCGCGACGCATATGCCGGCGGCAAAAAGACCATACGCCTGGACGACGGCAAGACGGTGGACTTCACGCTGCCGGCGGGCGTGCTGGCCGGCGAGCGCATAAAGCTGAGCGGGCTGGGCCGCCAGGGCCCGGACGGCCGCAAGGGCAACCGCATACTGCAGGTGGAGATAGCCCGCGACGACGAGCTGGAGCTGAACGGGCTGGACGTAACGATGAAGCTGGCCGTCACGCCCTGGGTTGCGGCGCTGGGCGGCAAGCAGGACGTGAAGCCCTTCGACAGCCGCATAACGGTGCAGATACCGGCCGGCTCGCGCAGCGGCCAGCGGCTGCGGGTGCGCGGCCAGGGCTACCGCGACCGGCAGGGGCGGCGCGGCGACCTGTACCTGCTCCTGACGCTGCAAAACCCCTCCTACATCTCGCCCGATATGCGGGAGCTGTACTCAAAGCTGGCGGCCGCCGCCCGCTGACCGGGCAAATGACACAGACCCCAATACGAGGTGACATATATGACGATGGAGAGCTTTACCCAAAAGGCGCAGCAGGCCATATCCGAAAGCCAGCAGCTGGCGCTGAAGAACCATAATCCCCAGGTGGACGGCGAGCACCTGCACGCGGCGCTCGTCAGTCAGAGCGACGGGCTGATACCGCGCCTTGCGCAGCTGATGGGCGTGGAGGTGCGCCGCTACCAGGCCGACGTGGACGCGCTGGTCGAGAACCTGCCCCGCGTGGACGGCAACGCGCAGCTGTACGCCACGCGCCGCTTCAACGAGCTGCTGATAAAGGCCGTGGACCTCACCAAGACCTTCGGCGACGAGTACGCGGGCGTGGAGCACATATACCTGGCGCTGCTGGACGAGCACGACACTCCCTCCGCGCAGGTGCTGCGCAAGTACGGCATCACGCGCGAGAAGGTGCTGGAGGCCTTAAAGCAGGTGCGCGGCAACCAGCGCGTGACCAGCCAGGACCCCGAGAGCACCTACGAGGCGCTCACCAAGTACGGCACCGACATGATAGAGACCGCGCGCAAGGGCAAGATGGACCCCATAATCGGCCGCGACGCCGAGATACGGCGCGTGATGAACATACTCTGCCGCAAGACCAAGAACAACCCCGTGCTGATAGGCGAGCCGGGCGTGGGCAAGACCGCCGTGGTGGAGGGCCTGGCCCAGCGCATACTCAAGGGCGACGTGCCCGAGAACCTCAAGGACAAGCGGCTGATATCGCTGGACATGGGCGCGCTCATCGCGGGCGCGAAGTACCGCGGCGAGTTTGAGGAGCGCTTGAAGGCCGTGCTGGACGAGGTCAAGAAGTCCGACGGCAACATAATACTGTTCATAGACGAGCTGCACAACATAGTGGGCGCGGGCAAGACCGAGGGCTCCATGGACGCGGGCAACCTGCTCAAGCCCCTGCTGGCGCGCGGCGAGCTGCACTGCATAGGCGCGACCACGCTGGATGAATACCGCAAGTATCTGGCCAAGGACAAGGCTCTGGAGCGCCGCTTCCAGCCGGTCACGGTCGACCCGCCCACGGTGGAGGAGACCATATCGATACTGCGCGGCCTGAAGGAGAAGTACGAGCTGCACCACTCGGTGCGCATAACCGACGGCGCGATAATCGCCTGCGCCGTGCTCTCCGACCGCTACATACAGGATCGCTTCCTGCCCGACAAGGCCATTGACCTCATGGACGAGGCCGCCGCGATAGTGCGCACCGAGATAAACTCCAGCCCCACCGAGCTGGACGAGGTCAACCGCCGCATACTGCAGCTGGAAATAGAGCAGCAGGCCTTGAAGAAGGAGGACGACCGCGCCTCGATGTCCCGCCTGGAGGCGCTGGAAAAGGAGCTGGCCGACCTCAGGCAGCAGAGCGCCGCGATGACCGCCCAGTGGCAGGCCGAAAAGCAGGCCATCGACCAGTCCAAGGGCATACGCGAGCAGCTGGACGCCGCCCGGCTCGAGCTGGAGGAGGCCGAGCGCGCCTACGACCTGAACCGCATGGCCGAGCTGAAGTACGGCCGCATACCCCAGCTGCAGAGCCAGCTGGAGCAGCTCAAGAAGCAGAACGATTCGCAGGACGCGCGCCTGCTGAGCGAGGTAGTGGACGCGGGCGAGATAGCCGAGGTCGTGTCCCGCTGGACCGGCATACCCGTATCCAAGCTCAACCAGAGCGAGCGCGACAAGCTGCTGCACCTGCCCGAGATACTGCATAAGCGCGTGATAGGCCAGGACGAGGCCGTGGACGCCGTATCCGACGCGATACTGCGCGCGCGCTCGGGCCTGAGCGACCCCAACCGGCCCATAGGCTCGTTCCTGTTCCTGGGCCCCACGGGCGTGGGCAAGACCGAGCTGGCCAAGGCGCTGGCCGAGGCCATGTTCGACGACGAGAGCAGCATAGTGCGCATAGACATGAGCGAATACCAGGAGAAGCACACGGTATCGCGCCTGGTCGGAGCGCCTCCCGGATACGTGGGCTACGAGGAGGGCGGCCAGCTGACCGAGGCCGTGCGCCGCAAGCCCTATTCGATAGTGCTGTTTGACGAGATAGAAAAGGGCCATCCGGACGTATTCAACCTGCTGCTGCAGATGCTGGACGACGGCCGGCTGACCGACTCGCAGGGCCGCACCGTCAACTTCAAGAACACCATCGTGATAATGACCTCCAACATAGGCAGCCAGTACCTGCTGGACGGCATCAGCCCCGACGGCGAGATAACCGAGGAGGCGCGCGCGCAGGTGCAGAAGGCGCTGCAGGCGGGCTTCAAGCCGGAGTTCCTCAACCGCATGGACGAGACCGTGATGTTCAAGCCCCTGACCCAGAGCGAGATATGCCGCATAGCGCGGCTGATGCTGGAAAAGACCTGCCAGCGCATGAAGGAGCAGAACTACGTCCTCACCGTGGAGGACAGCGCGCTCAACTACGTCGCCAGCGAGGCCTACACCCCCCAGTACGGCGCGCGCCCGGTAAAGCGCTACATACAGCGCCACATCGAGACCGAGGTCGCCCGCATAGTGATGCGCGGCGAGCTGAACCCCGGCGACGAGGTGGTGGTCAGCGCCGACCTTGACATGGGCATGAAGTTTTCGACTGTGCATCACGCGGAGGCGGTCGACTGACCGGCGGGTTCTCCCCTGCAATTCAACCGATAAGCGTTTGGCCGCGTGCGGCGTCCGGGTATGGGCGCCGCACGCGGTCTGTTATGGCCGGAGCGCATTGGGCGGCCGGGCCTGTCGCCTGCCCGCGTGTGTAATTTTTCAGTTGCGCCGCCGGGCATATTGTGGTATAATGGTCCTTATAGCGCGGAAGTGGTGGAATGGAAGACACACGGGACTTAAAATCCTCTGCTCTCACGGGCGTGCGGGTTCGACCCCCGCCTTCCGCATGAAGCCCGAATGCCCCACACCGGTCACATTGCCGGTGCGGGGCATTCGCGTTTTGGGCGGGCTCATGCCCGCGTCAGGTGTCCAGTCTCCTGCGCATTATCAGCGTATCCCCGCGCCGCCCGGCCTGCACAAAGCCGGCCTTCTCGTACAGGCGCAGGGGGCCCGTGTAGTCCCAGCGGTCGCGCTCCGCAAGCGCGCGCGGGAAGGCCTCCATCAGCTCATAGCCCTCCCGGGCGGCGTCGGCGACGGCGCGCTCGAGCAGCGCCGAGGCCACGCCCCTGCCACGGTACCCGGGCGCTATCTCGAAGCAGAGCACCACCTTCTCCCGCTCCGACGCGGGCGCGGGCAGCTCAAAACCGGTGGCGGAGACGTCGGGCAGCGCCGCCCGGTCGTTCACGTTGCACCAGCCTATCGACATGCCGTCCGCATACGCGAGGTAGCCGCGCAGCGCGCCCGAGGTTATCTGGCGCACGACCGTCTCGCGCAGCGCCGCCATCATGCCCTCCGCGCCGCCGCCCAGCTCCTGCGCGCGCCCGCGCACCTGCTCCTGCTCCTCCTCGCGGGTCATCTGCCAGCCTATGCAGTAGCAGCCGCCCCACGGGGGATCGTCCGTAAACGCCCGGTTGTTGAAAAAGTCGAAGTAGTCGTCTATCAGCTCCGCGCTCAGCGGCCTTATCTCCACATCCATTGCGCCGTGCCTCCCCTCTGCGATATCCGTGTGGCTTCAGTATAATACCTGCGCCCGCGCGTGTCAATTCGCGCATGTGCCTTGCGCCCGCGTAAAAAATCGCCGCGCCCTGCGCGCTTGAAGGAAAAGCGCGCGTCCCCGGAGTAATTATCATTATCCATACTGACGGCAGGGCCACGGCGGAGTGCGTCCGGGCTGCGGCCCCTGCGAGCCGCCAGCGCGTCCGGCGGGGCACGCCCCGGCACGGCGTGTCGGACGGGGCATACCATCTCCCGGAGCGGAGGCCCGCTTCTGCGGCCAACGATGCGTCAATGCCGTAGTCCCTGCGAGCCGCCAGCGCGCTCGGCGGGGCACCCAATCTCCCGGAGCGGAGGCCCGCTTCTGCGGCTCACAGATTCGTCAATGTCGCGC
>JBJEUC010000153.1:0-4182 GCA_051883635.1 Candidatus Fimadaptatus sp. | reverse complement strand
GCTGCCGCTGGGCGACGGCTTTACGGGCGCGCTGGTGTACGGTGGCGCGGCGCATGAGCGCATAATGCTCAGCCATGCCCGCTGCTGGCGCGAGGCGCGTCAGCCCGCGATGCCCGATGTTTCGGACGTGCTGCCCGGGATGAGGCGGCTGATACTGGCCGGGCGCGTGCCGGAGGCGGACGCGATGCTGGTAAGCGCGCTGCGGGAGCGCGGCTATGACGCGGAGACGGGCTATCCCTTCCCGATATGCGACATTGCGCTGGAGACGCCGGTCGTGCGCGGGTTCAGGCGCTACCGGCGCGAGCTGGACCTGGCGAGCGCGCAGGCGCTGGTGTCCTATGAGGACGACGGCTGCGGGTACCGCCGCCGCGCGTTCGTGTCGCGGGCCGACGGCGTGTTCGTGCTGGAGCTGAGCGCGGACAGGGCCCTGGACGATGTGCGCGTGGAGCTGGGCGTGCACCGGCCGGACGAGGTGAACGCGCGCGACATACGCCTGCCCTGCGACGCGGAAACCATGCATGAGGGCGAATACATATGCTACGCCGCGCGCGTGGACGGCGACGACATGGGCGCGGTGGCGCGCGTGAAGCGGGAGGCGCGCAGGCTGACCGTGGTGGCCGCCGTGTTCCCCGAGGGCGCGCGCGCGGCGCGCTGGGCGGAGCTGAGGGCGCGGCTGGACGCGCTGCCCATGGACTACGACGCGCTACTGGCGCGGCATCTGCCGCTGTGGCAGGCGCTGGCCGGGCGCTGCGAGCTGCGCTTGGAGGACGGCGAGTTCGGCCCGGACGCGACCAACGAGGAGCTGCTCGCGCGCGCCTACGAGGGCGAATGCCCCAACGCGCTGGCAGAGCGCATGTGGGAGTTCGGGCGCTATCTGCTCATGAGCGCCACCGCGCCGGGGTCGCTGCCCTGCCCGCTGATGGGCCTGTGGAGCGGCGAATACCGCGCGGGCTGGGCCTTCAACATGGCCAACATCAACCTGGAGATGATATACTGGCAGGCGCTGCCCGGGCGCATGAGCGAGCTGGCGCTGCCCGTGTTCGACTATTACGACGGCATGCTGCCGGGCATGCGCGAGAACGCGCGCCGGCTGTTCGGCTGCCGGGGGATAGTGCTTACGGCAGTGAGCGGCCCCGGCAACGGGCGCACCACCTGCCTGGCCCCGCACATAGTCAACTGGACGGGCGGCGCGGGCTGGATAGCGCAGCTGTACTACGACTACTGGCTCTTTACCGGCGACACGGACTTCCGCGACGCGCGGCTGATACCCTTCCTGCGCGAGGTGGCGCTGTTCTACCTCGACTTCGTGATATGGCAGGGCAATACTTGGCATATTGCGCCCTCGGTATCGCCCGAGAACCGCACGCGGAACTACCGCGGCCAGGGCGACGTGCTGCCCGAGAGCATGCAGACCGCCGTGGACGCGACGATGGACGTGGCGATAATACGCGAGGTGTTCACAGAGCTGCTGGAGCTTGCCGCGCAGCGCGACGCGGCGGAGGAGGCGCTGTGGCGGCGAATGCTGGACGGCGCGCCCGCATATCAGGTAAACGAGGGCGGCGGCGTGCGCGAATGGAACTGCCCCGACTTCCCGGACAACGAGCATCACCGCCACCAGAGCCATGTGTACCCGCTCTTCCCGGGCCGGGAGCATGCGCGCAGCGGCAGCGAGATGTTCCACATCGCCGAGCAGCGCCGCCTGCGCATGGGGCTGGACAGCCAGACCAGCTGGAGCCTGATGCTGATGGCCTGCGCGATGGCGCGCGCCCGCGACGCCGACGAGGCGCTGGAGTGCCTGGACCTGACCGCGCGGGCCATGCTGATGGGCAATCTCTTCACCGTGCATAACGACTGGCGCGGCATGGGCATTGGGCTGGACATGGGCTGGGCGCCCTTCCAGATAGACGCCAACATGGGCTGGACTGCGGCGGTGCAGGAGATGCTCCTGTACTCCGCGCCTGACTGCATAGAGCTGCTGCCCGCGTTGCCCGGGCGCTGGCGCGCGGGCGCGATAGGCCCGCTGGCCACGCGCTGCGGCGTGGAGGTCGAGCTGAGCTGGGCGGGCGGGCGCGCCCATGCGGCGCTGCATGCGCTGCGCGACGCGCGCATAAGCTTGGTCGCGGGCGGCGAGGCGCAGGACGTCACGCTGGCCGCCGGCGAGCGCTTGGAAACTGACTGGCGGATATAAAGAGGTATTCTGCGGGCCACGGCCCGATAATATGAGGAGGTATGAACTATGACACGCATAATGAGCAGGCCTGAATACGAGGAGTGGACGGCTTCCACGCGCGACGCGCGCATGGGCTGGTGGCGCGAGGCGCGCTTTGGCATGTTCGTGCACTTTGGCCTCTATTCGCTGCTGGGGCGCAACGAGTGGGTGCAGGTCTGCGAGAACATACCGGTCGACGAATACGCCAGGCTGGCCGACCGCTTTGATCCCAAGCCCGGCGCGCCCCGCGAGTGGGCAAGGCTGGCCAAGGCTGCGGGCATGAAGTACATGGTGATGACCACGCGCCATCACGAGGGCTTCTCGCTGTGGGATTCCAAGGTCAATCCCTTCAACTCGGTCAACTACGGCCCGCACCGCGACATAGTGCGCGAATTCGTGGACGCCTGCCGCGAGTTCGACCTCAAGATAGGCTTCTACACCTCGCTGATGGACTGGCATCATCCCGACGGCTGGCGCAGCGCGTTTGACACCGACGCCCGCCGCCGCTTCACCGACTACATCGAGGCGCTGAACACCGAGCTGCTCACCAACTACGGCAAGATAGACATACTCTGGTACGACGTGAGCCGTCCCATGGAGAGCTGGGAGGGCTGGGATTCGCTGGAGCGCAATCAGCGTCTGCGCGCGCTGCAGCCCGACATCATCATAAACAACCGCAGCAAGCTGGACGAGGACTTCGGCACGCCCGAGGGCCATATAACCGCGCTGGACCGCGACTGGGAGGCCTGCATGACCTTCAACGACATATCCTGGGGCTATGTGGACGAGGAGCAGGCGCTGCCCCACGCGTACAGCGCGGCCCGCATACTCAAGATGCTGTCCAAGTGCGCCAACGGCGGCGGCAATCTGCTGCTGAACATCGGCCCCAAGCCCGACGGCAGCGTGCCCGCCGACGCGGTGGCCCCGCTCACCGAGGTGGGCCAGTGGCTGGAGCGCAACGGCGAGTGCGCCTACGGCAGGCTCAAGGCCATCACCGGCCGCAACATGGGCAACGGCGTATGCGCGTCCTCGCGCTCGGCCGACGGCAAAAAGATATACCTGTGGAACTGGATATGGCCCGGCGAGGGCGAGATGGGCCTGGGCGGCTACGTGACCGCGCCCAGGCGCGTATATACGCTGTGCGACGGCAAGGACGTCGACTTTGAGCATCGCGGCCAGCGCATACTGCTCAAGAACCTCGCGCCCAAGGCGCCCGATCCCAGCGGCGTGACCGTCATCTGCATGGAGTTCGACGAGGAGCCCGAGTTCCATCCGATGAGCTACTACCCGCAGCTGTCGGGTGGCCGCGACTGGGCCGGGGAGAACAAGATCTGACGATGCCGGCGGGCGGAGGGCCCGCTCCCTTGCATGCCTAAAGAGCGAAGGCGTGACCTGTGCGGTCACGCCTTTTGCATTTGGATGAAGTATCCGCAAGTATGCTGCCGCCCCCATGCGCATTTCACTCACGGGGAACGACGGAATGCTGCCCGGCCCGTCAGCGCCCCAGCTCCTCCTTGATGTCCCTTATAAGATACTCCAGAAAGTCCCTGCATTTGCCGCAGCCCTTTCCCGCGCCGGTCGCGTCCATGACCTGCTCAAGTGTCTCCGCCCCGTTCCGAACGGCGTCCTCTATCATGCCATATGTGACATTCCTGCAATGGCACGCCTCCTTATTGCGATTCAAAGCATCTTCCCTCCTCAAGATTCCTTTCCCGGTTCCGCTCCATATTATCACATACCCCGATAAAACACAAGAACAGCCGCGCAGACCGCTGCGGCTGTTCCGCCCGCCTCCCTCACCCCGGGAAAGCGCGAGAGGGCCAAATTCGGACGTGACGCGCTTGTGGCAATATCGTCGCCCACCCACCCCGGGAGAGCGCGAGAGGGCCCACAGGCCCTCTCGCATTAATTCGTTTCAGCCGGCGTGTACGGCGGAAACGCGGCAATTTCTTCGGAGGGGAGCTTGCCCCCCG
>JBJEUC010000152.1:0-4204 GCA_051883635.1 Candidatus Fimadaptatus sp. | reverse complement strand
GACCGGGGAGGGGCTAAGTGGCAACGCGCGCTGCTCTTACAGCTCGCCGCTCAGTATCGCGTCGATGACGACGCTGCCGACCTTGAAGTTGTTCTCCATGGCGGTGGCGAAGATGTCGGCGGCCTCAACGCTCTCGTCGGAGGCCAGGGACTCCTCGTACTCCTCGTAGTCCGGATCCCACAGGCTCTCGGGGGTGGCGCCGTTCATGAACACGTCCATGTTGACGGAGTCACGGATGACGATGTAGCGGTCCAGCATGCCCAGGCGATCGAGCACGACGGCCATGGCCACGTCCTCCATCTCGGTGAGGGCGAAGGGATCGGGGCAGCCGTAGGTCTCGGTCATCTTGACCGCGTTGGCGTGATCGTAGTAGCCCTTCCAGTAGTTGTCGCCGGAAGCGGTGGTGCCGAGCAGCACCATGGGATCGCGGACGGCCCACTCGGCGCCGTCGAACGCGGCGGACATGAATTTGCGGGTCAGCTCGGTGGTCTCGACCTTCACGTCCTTGACCAGGTCATACACCTTGTCCATCAGCTCGGCATTGAATATCTTGTAGGAGGAGCTGTTGTAGCTGGGGTCGTTGTACCAGGTGGTGGAGTTCTCGTCGCCGGACATCTCGCGGATATCGGCATGATGGCCCAGGTCGTAGTCCACGGCGGCGGTGATGACGAACACATCGCCCATCACGCCGTACTCGACCGCGGAACCGGCGCAACCGGTGCTGAGTATGTAGGCATTGGAGAAGTCGAAGCGGTCGTCCATCAGCACGGCCTGCAGGCTCAGCGCGGCGTTGACCTTGCCCATGCCGGTCACGTACAGCGCCACGCCGTCCTTGACGTAGAGCTGGTTGTTCTCAAAGCCGCCCACTATGTCGTAGGCCTCGCCGCCCTCGACATAGCCCTCGTAGTAATACTGGGCCTCGCCCGGGAAGTCGCCGGACATCTCGCCCGCCTCGAACTTGGGCAGGATGAGCACCTTGATCTCGATGGGCGCGTCCGCAGCGTCGGCCAGCGCCGCCGCCGGGATGACGGCTACGAGCATCATGAGCACGAGCAGTACCGAAAGCATCTTCTTCATGACAGTATCTCCTCTCCCGCAAAGCGCGGGTTTGTACGCAGCCGGTCGGGCCGGCGCGTCATTCGCCTGTATTCTAGCACCGAATCACGAATAATTCAAGCCTTGTCCGGCCTGTATTTGTAAATATTGGCGCAATACGTGGAAACTTAATCTTGAATGTTCGTGTTCTGTGTAGCTGTGACAACGAGGCCGCCCGCACCGCCGCGCTCTGCGCCATTGACAGGCGCACGCATACGCGCTATACTTGAAATCGATATTTATGTTTAGCTATTGCAAACGCGCGCGGCCGGACGCAGGCCCCGCGCCACGGGCATCCACCTGACGACCCTATTCACCTACTATTGAAGGGAGCGGTATTCATGACAGAGAAAAAGCCCCTGCCCCAATGCACGCCCGAGCAGGCCGGCATACCCTCCGGCGCCATCGAAAGGTATCTGCGCACGCTGAGCGATGGGCGGCTGGCCCTGCACGACGTGCTGATAGCGCGCGGCGGCCGCCTGTGCTTTGAGGCGTACTGGAAGCCGTTCGACCCGGAATTTCGCCACAGGCTGTATTCGTGCAGCAAGTCGTTCGTATCGGTCGCGGTCGGCATGCTGATAGAGCGCGGGCAGCTGGCGCTGAGCGACCGGTGCGTGGACTTCTTCCCGGACAAGGCGCCCCGCGAGATGAGCCCCTACCTGCGCGAGATGACGATACGCGACCTGCTGATGATGGCGACCTGCTACCAGCACGGCGCGTCGTACAAGCCCACCGACCCCGACTGGGAGGCGACCTTCTTCACCTCGCCCGTGACGCACAAGGCGGGCCAGGTATTCAGCTACTGCACCACGGCCACGACCATGCTGTGCATGATAATCCGGCGCGTATCGGGCCAGGAGTTCATGGGCGTGCTGCGCCCTGTGTTCGACGAGATAGGCATATCGGAGGAGGCGTTCTGCGTGGAGACGCCCTGCGGCCACGAGTGGGGCGGCTCGGGCGTATGCCTGACCGCGCACGAGTTCATGAAGTTCGCGTGCCTGATGACCAGCTACGGCAGCTACGAGGGCCGCCAGCTGCTGCCCGAGGGCTATCTGCGCGAGGCCACGCGCAGCCAGATAGACAACGGCACCGACCACGACTCGCCCGACACCGAGATGGGCTACGGCTACCAGTTCTGGCCGATGCGCAACGGCGGCTTTGCCATGCGCGGCATGGGCGGCCAGTTTGCGCTGTGCCTGCCCGACAGGCAGCTGACCGTGATAACCAACGGCTACGACGAGCTCAGCTCCACCGAGCGGGTGCAGATATTCGACTCCTACTGGCGCGACCTGGTGGCCAGCCTGTCCGATGCGCCGCTGCCTGATGACGCGGAGGCGCTCCAGCGCCTTAACGCCTTTGCGCAGACGCTCGAGCTGCCCTGCCCGCTGGGCGAGAAGCACGCGGACATCGAATGGCGCGTGGGCGGGCGCACGTATGCCATGGACGAGAATCCGCTGGGCATCACCGAGCTGCGCTTTGACTTTGCCGGGGACGGCGGCACGCTCAGCTACGCCAACGCCACCGGCCGGCACGAGCTGCACTTTGCGCTGGGCAGCCAGCTTGAGACCGTGTTCCCCGAGACGCACTACTACGGCCGGCGCATAGGCGTGCCCTCCGGCAAGCCCTATCACGCGTTCGTGAGCGCCGCCTGGCCCAACGGCCATCAGTTGCGCATAGACTGCCATGTGGTGGACGTGCATCTGGCCAACCTGCGCATGGTGTTCTCGTTTGACGGCGACACGGTGACGCTGTTCTCCTGCAAGCACGCCGAATGGTTCATGGACGAGTATCAGGGGTTCGCGAGCGGCCGAGCGGTGGACTGAGTAGCCGGGCGGCGCGCGGTACAATGGAATAAGCGATGGACGGCCCTCCTCCGGCTTGAGTTGCGGAGGAGGGCCGTGGGTGTTCATGTTCGCAGGAAGCGACGGAGTGGGTGCGGCTTGCGCGGGCAGTGGGCTGCGCATGGGGGTGGCAGAGGGTTCCAAGCGGAGGATTTGCCTCATCCGGCTCGGCAACGCGCCACTTCCCCGGACTGCGCGGACAACCAGCCCGCGCCTTTTTCGGGCCGCATCGCTATGCAGACTGCTGTCGGCAGGGGCTCCGCATCACCGGCACGTCCCTGCACCCCTCCCCTGACCTGCGCGGGCAGCGGACGCGAGACCCGCACGCGCCTTTTTCGGGCCGAATCACTATGCAGACCGCCGTCGGCGTGAGAGGTTCCGGCGTTAGGTGCTCCACCTACCCGGCTCGGCAACGCGCCCCTTCCACGGACTGCGCGGGCAGCTGACGCGAGACCCGCCCGCGCCTTTTTCGGGCCGAATCACTATGCAGACCGCCGTCGGCGTGATATAATGACAAAAAAGCTATTCGGAGGCACAGATGCAGGAAAATCGCGCCATGCTCAATCTGGGTATATTCGCACACGTCGACGCGGGCAAGACCACGCTCACCGAGCGCATGCTGTACCACGCGCACGCGATACGCACGCTGGGCAGCGTGGACAAGGGCACCGCGCACACAGACACCCTGCCGATAGAGCGCACGCGCGGCATATCGGTGCGCGCGGCCGCGATAGCGTTCAACCACGCCGGGAGGCAGGTGACGCTGATAGACACGCCCGGCCATGCCGACTTCAGCTTCGAGGTGGAGCGCTCGCTGTGGGCGCTGGACGCGGCGATACTGGTGGTATCGGCCGCCGAGGGCGTGCAGGCCCAGACCGAGATAGTGTTCGAGGCGCTGGCGCGCGAGCGCATACCCACGCTGATATTCATAAACAAGGTGGACCGCATAGGCGCGGACGCCCAGGCCGTGCTCAGGCAGCTGAGGCGCATGTCGGGCAAGGCGTGCTGGCTGGCTGGGTCGGAGGAGCTGCGCGAGGAGGTCTGCCAGAGCGACGAGCGGCTGATGGAGGAGTATCTGGAGGGCGAGCCCGACGGCGAGCGCTACCGTGCGCGCCTGCGCGAGATGGTGGCATCATGCGAGCTGTACCCAGTGTACACCGGCTCGGCGCTCAGGGACGTGGGCGTGGGCGAGCTGATGGACGCGATGTGCGAGCTGCTGCCCGGCCCCACCGGCGACAGCCACGCGGAGCTCTCGGGCGTGGTGTTCG
>JBJEUC010000151.1:0-4215 GCA_051883635.1 Candidatus Fimadaptatus sp. | reverse complement strand
GACGCAGTCGTTTGAGCGAAACGTAGTGGCGGGGGAGCTTGCTCCCCCGCCACCTTTTGATTTTACTTTCCCAGTATTTCCGCCGCATTCTCGGGGCCGTACTGTATCATATGGGCAGCTATCTCCTCGAGCAGATCCTGATTGGAGATGTTGCCGCTGTGGCCGGTGCGGGGGAAGGTGACGCTGTAACCCTCATAGGCGGGCTCGGTGGTGCTGTCCAGATAGTCGCCCACCAGATACTGCGACAGATTCAGGTAGTAGTTGTCCATGTCGCCGCCGCGCAGGTGTATCTTGCCCACCAGCTTGGGGCCCAGCTCCTCCCAGTTGTTCTGCAGCAGGTAGTTCAGGTCGAAGTGCTCCTGCCAGTAAGCCACTACGTCCTTGTTGATGTCGCCGGTGAGCGGATCCCACACGCGCGCCGGATAGCCATCCTCATCGACCGGGCCGTAAACGGCTTCCCATATGGCCCACTGGCCCAGGCTTATGGCGTCCAGACCGCCGACGGCGGCCTCCCACAGGTTCTCGTCCTCTATGGTCCAGCGGATGTTGCCCTTCACGTCGCGGCAGGAGGGGCGCTCCACCTTGTACCAGCCGTTGTCGATGTAGTAGGCGTTGTCGTCCTCATACAGGTCGACTATCTGATAGGCATGGAAGTCCATGCCGTCGGGGCACATGGGCCAGCTGCCGCCGAAGAAGTCGGGGTAGAACAGCTGCATCGCCATCGACTCCCAGCCGCCGGTGGAGCCGCCGGCCAGCGCGCGCGCCCAGGGCTCGCCCACAGCGTTAAAGGTCTCCTCGATGTAGGGTATCAGTTCGGTGACTATCGCGTCGCCCCAGGGGCCCAGGTTGGCGCTGTTGACCGAGTAGGAGGTGTCGTAGTACATGTTGGCGTCGCGGAAGGTCACTACCAGCATGTTGGGCGCTTCATCGCTGTCCCAGTAGGCGTTGAAGGCCTCGTAGCTCTCGCGGCCCGTGCGGCCGTAGTTCATGGGCGCGTTTCCGCCCGGCCAGTGGCCCTGATAGTAGAGCACCGGATACTTCTGCTCGGGGTCGTAATCCTTGGGCAGCAGCACGTTGGCGCCGATGTACATATCGCAGCCCCAGAACTCGCTGAGCAGCTCGCTCTTTATCTTCACGTACTTGACCATGTCGGTATCTTCGTAGTTGCCCTGCTGGTCGACCTGGCCCTCGGCCAGCTCGTAGCCCAGCGGTATCTCCTCGGTCAGGCTCAGCTCCAGCTCGCCCTCGCCCACGGTGGCCATCTTGGCCTCGGTGAAGAGGTTGTATGGGTTGGAGGTGATGCTTCCTCCGCCGCCGTGGTCGGCCATGCCCCATATGCTGGCGCCGTCGGCGCGGTCAAATTTGGTGTAGCGCACGAACAGCGCCTGCACCGCGTATTCGCCCACCGGCACCTCGTCCAGCTGCATCGGCCAGCCGTACACGTCCGGGTCATCGGCGGTCAGGGTGATGACGTCGCCCGCCTTGAGGCCGTAAACGGTCTTGCCGAACACCGGGCAGCCGGTCACGTCGATGTTGTCGTAGACCTGGTCGCCCTCCTCGGGCATTTCGTTGTCAAATACAAACAGCAACCGGCCGCTCAGCTCTCCCTCAAAGTCGTCCGGTATGCTTACCTTTACGGTGAAGCCCGTTTCCGCCGTGTCGGCCAGAGCCGCCACGGGCAGTATGGCCATAAGCATGCTCACAACGAGCAGCCATGCCAGCTTCTTCATGATGTATCCCCCTCCATGCAAGATTATGGTATGATTATACATCTGCATGCGCGGCCGGTCAATACCTTTTGCATGGCTTATACTACATTTTACACTTTTATGCAACAACTTCAACGTTGGCAGGCGGCGCTTTGGCGCGCCGCTTCGGCGCATTCGCGCTTTTCGCGCCGCATGGGCGTCGCATGAATATTCACGCATTCTCCCGGGACGCGCGGCTGCGGTATTCGCTGGGCGTCATGCCGCAGGTGCGCCGGAACACCTTGGCGAAGTAGTTGAAGTCGGGGTAGCCCACGGTCTCGGCTATGCGGCGCACGCTGTCGTCGGTAGTGGCAAGCAGCGTGCGGGCGGCGTCCATGCGCCTTTGGCATATCAGCTCGCCCACCGTGCGCCCGGTCCCGGCGCGGCATATGGAGTAGAGCTTGCTCTTGCTTATCGAGAGCGCCTCGCATATGCCCTCCACGGAGAGGGGCTCGGCGTAGTGGGCGGCTATGTAATCCTGAAGCCTTCCGGCATCGCTGCGCCCCGCAGAGGCCAGCAGCCCGGCCAGGCGCACCTCGCTCACGCAGGCGTTGACTATCTCGCCCAGCGCGCGTATCTGCCGCTGCGACATGCGGCGCAGCAGGCGGAACGCGCGCTGCAGCTCGTCCATGTCGCCGTACCACTCGCAGCGGCGCATCGTCTCGTTCCACTGCTGCTGCACGGGCGTATCGTCCAGCACCTGGCCGAACATTATGCTGCACGTCAGCTCGCCGCCCACGCGCACCGGCATGGCCGCCTCTATCAGGCCCGCGTGGCAGCGGTATATCACCATACCGCCGCCCTCGCCCAGCTTTTTGAGCGCCTCCGCGTCACAGCGCCGGCAGCGCTCATAGCCGCCCGGCGCCTCGCCTATCAGCCGGCAGAAGGGCGTTCTGTAGGCCGCGGTATATACCTCGCGCGAGTCCGCGTCCATCAGGGCGAACTTCAGGTCCATACAGATATGCAGATTATCCAGCAGCCTGCCCAGCTTTTCGTATTCGCCCGGCGTAAACATGCCGCCCTCATCGCTCCTTTGCGCGCCAATAGCACAATAATGTCTGTTCTGGAAAATTTTACTACTAATTTTCGCTTTTGTCTATATACCGCGGCGGGCAAATGCCGTATAATATGATAAGAGATGTTTTCGCATCCATCGCCTTAAGGAGGATACACATGAACGGGATAATAAAGCATTTCAGCATAGAGGGCAATGCCACATCTTGCGAGACCTACGGCAGCGGCCACATCAACCGCACCAGCCTCGTAAAGACCGACGCGAACCGCCGATACATTTTGCAGCAGATCAACAACACCATATTCAAGGACGTGGAGGCGCTGATGGCCAACGTAACGGCCGTGACCCGCCACCTGGCCGCCAAGGACAGCGACCCGCGCCATGTGCTCACGCTGGTGCCGACCGTCGGGGGCGGCAACTACTTCCGCGACGGCGAGGGCCGCTACTTCCGCATGTACAACTTCATCGAGGACAGCATCTGCCTCGACAAGGCCGAGACCGCGAACGACTTCTACCAGAGCGCGGTAGCCTTCGGCAACTTCCAGAACCAGCTGGCCGACTTCCCCGCGGCCACGCTGACCGAGACGATACCGCACTTTCACGACACGCCCGACCGCTACGCCCAGCTGGACGCGGCCATCGCCGCCGATGTGAAGGGCCGTCTGGCCGAGGTAGGCCCGGAGGTCGACTTCGTAATGGCCCGCCGCGAGGAGGCCGGCAGCATGGTAGCCATGCTCAGCGCGGGCGAGCTGCCCCTGCGCGTGACCCACAACGACACCAAGCTCAACAACGTAATGCTGGACGCGGCCACCCGCACCCCGCTGTGCGTAATCGACCTGGACACGGTGATGCCCGGTCTGGCCGCCAACGACTTTGGCGATTCGATACGCTTCGGCGCCTCCACCGCGCTCGAGGACGAGAAGGACCTTGACAAGGTATCGATGTCGCTGGAGCTGTACGAGGCCTATGCGCGCGGCTTCCTGGGCGCGTGCCGCAACCTCACGCAGAACGAGCTGGACACTCTGCCGCTGGGCGCGAAGCTCATGACGCTGGAATGCGGCGTGCGCTTCCTGACCGACTATCTGGCCGGCGACACCTATTTCCGCATCGCCCGTCCCGAGCACAACTTGGACCGCTGCCGCACGCAGTTCAAGCTGGTAGCCAGCATGGAGCAGCAGTGGGGCGACATGGCGCGGGTCATCAGGGAGATAACCGCGGCGCGCTGATCAAGTTCATAAGCGAAGCCGGGACGCAGGCGTGGGGGCTTGCGTTCCGGCTTGTTTATTTTGGGGTGGATGGCGGCAGAGCGGCGCGTTCTTGCGCGGCGCTCTGCCGCTGGGGCAAGAGCGTGTGCATGTTGCTTCGCGTTCTGCCGTTACTTTGCGACTTTCGCAGCGGCGTCCTTGCGCCGCTTTTGGCTGCGGCAGCAGCCGCGTGGCAGCCTCCGGCGGC
>JBJEUC010000150.1:0-4227 GCA_051883635.1 Candidatus Fimadaptatus sp. | reverse complement strand
GCACCCCGCGCAGGACTATCGCCCCGGGCAGCGCAAACACCATGCCCATTATGCCGCCCATATACCCGCCCGCCGTCAGCGCCAGTATCACCGCGACCGGATGCATGCCGGTCGTGCGCCCGGTCACGCGCGGCGCTATGACCATGTTCTCCAGCTGCTGCACGGCAAACAGCATCGCCGCCACCTCAAGTATCTTCACCCATCCCATGCTTACCGTCAAGAGCATTATCGGTATGGCCCCCAGCAGCGCCCCGAAGTAGGGCACTAGGTTGAACACGGCCATTATCAGCCCCAGCACCAGGAATGCGGGCACGCGCAGCGCCGCCAGCCCGCCCGCCGTGAGCGCGCCCACCAGCAGCGATATTATCAGCTGGCCGCGCACATACGCGCTCAGCTCGCGCTGTATCGCGCCGCCGGCCTCTATCACGCGCGCGCGCACGCTCAGCGGCAGCATCAGCTCCAGCTGCATCAGCAGCCGCTCGCGGTCCTTGAGGAAGTAGTAGGCCAGTATCACCATCAGCGACAGGCGGCCCACGCCGTCGGCTATGCTGCCCGCCATGTACGCCGTGCCGCTCAGCAGCGCGCCCAGTGCGTTCGCTATCCGGCCGGGCAGCTGCTCCATCTGCCCCGACAGCTGCCCGGCCAGCGACGCCCCGCCCGCGCCCAGCTCGTAAAGCAGCGCCCTTACGCGCTCCATCAGCGCGGACAGCCCCGCGCTGATGCCGGGCAGCTGGCGCATGAGCAGCTGCGCCTGGCTCACCAGCACGGGCACCAGCATGAGCACCACCCCGACCAGCGCCGCCGCCACGCAGGCAAACGCGGCGATTATCGCCGCGCCGCGCTTCATCCGCCGCGACAGGAGCCGGGTCAGCGGCAGCATCACAAAGGCCAGCGCCGCGCCGCCCGCGCACAGCTCCACCAGCGCGCCCAGCGCGCGCCCCAGCAGCGCCACGGCCGCCGCAAGCGCCGCGCCCGCCATAAGCACGCGCCGGTGCGCCCTCACCCACTCCATACTCACCCTCCCACCGATGGCCCGATTGCCGCCAATGCCGACTGCTCCGCTTTAGTCCCGGCGCTTGTCAATGCTCAGGAGGCGGCCCACACAGCGACAGGCAATGATACTGCCGATGCACATGCCTTGCCTGGGCACGGTGCAGGTCGCCTTTGACGGCCCTGCCCAACTGCATATGACAGCGCTCCCACGCAGCCGGGCGGTACGCGCCTATACCGCTCCTGCGCCTGCAGCTCTGCGTTCGGCGCAAGGCGACATATGATATCGCTGCCGATGCACATGCCATGCCTGGGCACGGTGCAGGTCGCCTTTGACGGCCCTGCCCAACTGCATATGACAGCGCTCCCACGCTTCCGGGCGGCACGCGCCGCGTCCGCCCATGCGTTCGCAGCTCCACGTCCGGCGCAAGGCGACAGCATTGCCCCCACCCGCGTCCGTCCGGGCAGGCCAAAGGGCCGCGCCGCAAAAGCGCGCGGCCCCTGCCCGCAGTCCGGGTCACTTGCCCATCATGAGCTTATCCATCTTGCGCGTCATGTCCTGCTTCATGCGCATGGCGTCCCTGCCCAGCTTGCGCATCGTGCGCGGCGAAGTCGCGCTCAGCGCAGTCATGGCCGCCACTCCTATCACGGAGCCTACCAGCATGCCCTTGGCCCATCCGTTCATATGCGTCCTCCTTCCCCATCCACGGCGCGGCGCGCTGATGCCTTCTCCCAGAACGAGTCCGACACCACCGCGTCCCCGGTCTGCGGCGCGAGCGCGAATTCATCGCAAACGAGCCTTTGGCCCATCAGGTCGTCGATATAGCCGCGCGATATCTCTATGGCCTCGACGCGGCCGCTGCGCTCGTCGATTATCAGATCGCTCACGCGCCCCAGCCGCATTCCGCCCGTAGAGAGCGCGCGCCCGGGCACAAACGGCTCGCACCCGCCCATGCGCGCGCCCTTGCCCGCGCATTGCAGCGATACATCGCCTATCACGCTTATCTGTCCGAGCGACACCATGCGGCTGCCTCCAAGCGCGCCTTCAACCAGCACGCCCGCAATGTGCCGCCCATCCTCAAGCACTACGCCGCTCACCCTGCCCGCGCGCCGTCCGTCCGCTATTACCGCCGTGCCTATAAGCCCGCTCATCCGCTTCATATCCCGCTCCTCACCGCACGTGCGCGCGCCGTTTTTCAGGCGCGCCGCTGTCGCATCAATATAATGCGCATGTGCGTCCGCATAAACACTGGTAATTTTCTGCAAGTCGCGCGCGTTGGCGGCATTTTCCAGTTTCTGCGTCGGACCGCGCACAGTGCGAAGGAGCGCGCAAAAGAGGGGGCTGCGATAATGCAGGCCCCCGCAGGCTGTCAAAGAATCCCCGGGAGCGACATATGTCAAAGCCATCGCGCGCATCAAAATTGTCCGAAGCGTGTCGCCCAAAGCGCGGGTATTTCTTCGGAACGGAGTTTGCCCCGGCGCGCGCAGGAGCGGTGGCTGTTATGTGCAGACCAACGCCCAGGCTGCCAAAGAATCCACCGGGAGCGACATATGTCAAAGCCATCGCGCGCATCAAAATTGTCCGAAGCGTGTTGCCAAAGTGCGGGTATTTCTTCCCCCGGCGCGCGCAAAAGCGGGGGCCTGCAATAATGCAGACCCCCACATGTGAATTGCCTGTGCGCTTATCAGTTGGCCGCGGAACCGTACATGCGGTCATACGCCGCTTCATTGCGGGCCCGCAGCTCCCTGTGCCGGAGGCCGCTCAGCTTGTCTCGTTCCGTTCATCCCGCGCCTATCCGTTGCAGCGCAGCGTGCCTCGCCGCCGGGTCGCGCTGCCATCCCTTTCCGGAAGCGGACGCACAGCTCGCATTCCCCCGCGTCTCCCGCGCGTAAACATCCTATTATATATGCGCTCTGCGCGCGCAAGTGTGATTGACAGAGCGGCGCGGGCGTGATATACTTTAGCTGATTACAGGGGAGCCCGCCTGCACGGGCTGAGAGGAAGGTGCCGCCTTCGACCCTATTACCTGATGCGGATAATGCCGCCGTAGGGAGTAATGACTACTCGCATATTACGGAGCATTGCGCTGTGGGCAATGCTCCGCTTTTTTGCCGACCGGGGAGGATGCGCCTATGCTGGCAGGCCTTATGAGCGCGGTGCGCGCGGGCGCGCCGCTCGTACACTGCATAACCAACTACGTCACCGCCAACGACTGCGCCAACCTCCTGCTGGCGTGCGGGGCCTCGCCCATCATGGCCGACGACCCCGACGAGTCCGCCGAGATAACGCGCGCCGCCGCCGCGCTGGTGCTGAACATGGGCACGCCTTCCCCGCGCCGCCTGGAGGCCATGCTGCGCTCGGGCCGCGCGGCCAGCGAGGCGGGGCTGCCCGTGGTGCTGGACCCGGTGGGCGTGGGCTGCTCGTCGCTGCGCATGGAGGCCGCGCGCAGGCTGCTTGCCGAGGCGCGCATAAGCGTGATACGCGGCAACGCCTCCGAGATAGCGGCGCTGGCGGAGGGCCGGCGCGGCGAGCGGGGCGTGGACTCCGCCGCGCAGGGCAGCGTCGCGCTTGCGCAGAGCCTTGCGCGCGATACCGGCGCGGTGGTCATGCTCACCGGCGCCGAGGACATAGTGACCGACGGGGCGACGACGCTGGCCGCGCTGGGCGGGCACCCGATGATGCGCCTCATCACCGGCGCGGGCTGCCAGCTGAGCGCGCTCACCGGCGCGTTCGTGGCCGCCGCGCCCGCAAGGCCGCTCGAGACCGCGCTGGCGGCCGCCTGCGCGATGGGCCTGTGCGGCGAAACGGCGCACGCGCGGCTGCACGGGCCGGACGGCAGCGCCGCGCTGCGCGCCTACGTGATAGACGCGATGTCAAACCTTACGCCGGAGGCGCTTGAGGAGGGGGCAAGATATGAGGTTAGATAGCAACGCGCTCACGCTGTACGCGGTGACCGACCGCGCCTGGCTGGGCAAGAGCACGCTCGCGCAGCAGGTAGAAGCCGCGCTCAGGGGCGGCGCGACGCTGGTGCAGCTGCGCGAAAAGGAGCTGAGCGATGCTCAGATGCTCGCCGAGGCGCGGGAGCTGTGCGCGCTGTGCCACAGCTACGATGTGCCGCTGATAATCAACGACCGCGTGGACATAGCGCTTGAGAGCGGCGCGGACGGCGTACACGTGGGCCAGAGCGACATGCGCGCCGCCGACGTGCGCGCGCTCATAGGCGAGGGGCTGATACT
>JBJEUC010000149.1:0-4236 GCA_051883635.1 Candidatus Fimadaptatus sp. | reverse complement strand
ACCTCGTCCAGCTCCTCCTCGCCCAGGCGGCACAGGTTCAGCTCGTACCCCAGGTTGAAGGGGAACGCCACGTCGCCGCGGAAGGAGAGCGGTTCCACGCGCCCCAGCTGCTCGTTGGGGCAGATGGACACGTGCGCGGTGGTCATCACCGGCGGATAGCACAGGCTGGTGCCGTACTGTATCTTCAGCCGCGCCTCGGCGTCGCTGTCATCGCTCACCCAGGTCTGGGGGAAGTACGCCATCATGCCCGGGTCCATGCGTGCGCCGCCCGAGGCGCAGTTTTCAAACAGTATGTGCGGGAAGCGCTCGTTTATGCGGCGCATCACATCGTACAGCCCCAGCACGTAGCGGTGCATCAGCTCGTCCTGCCGCCCGGCGGGCAGCGAGGGCGTGCCCGGCTCGGTAATGCGGCGGTTGCAGTCCCACTTGACGTATTCGATATTGGCCGATTCCAGCACGGCGCTCACGCTGTCCACAATGTAATCGCGCACCTCCGCGCGGCTGAGGTCCAGCACCAGCTGATAGCGCCACTCGGAGCGCTTGCAGCCCTCCACATGTATGCACCAGTCGGGGTGCGCGCGGTACAGGTCGCTGTCGGGCGAGACCATCTCCGGCTCGAACCAGAGGCCGAACTTGAGCCCCAGCGCGTTTATCTCGCGCGCCAGCCCGTCCAGCCCGTGCGGCAGCTTGTGCCGCGCCACCTTCCAGTCGCCCAGCGAGGAGGTGGCGTCGTCGCGGTGGCCGAACCAGCCGTCGTCCAACACCAGCAGCTCCACGCCCACGCGCGCCGCCCTGCGCGCCATCTCCATTATCCTGTCGTGCGTGAAGTCGAAGTAGGCGGCCTCCCAGGTGTTGAGCAGCACCGGGCGCTCCCTGTCGCGCCAGACGCCCCGGTAGAGCCGGGTGCGATAGGCCGCGTGGAGCTTGCCCGACATGCCGTTCAGGCCCTCGGAGGAGAAGGCCAGCACCGCCTCGGGCGTGCAGAAGGACGCGCCCGGCTCCAGCAGCCAGGAGAACATGAACGGGTTGATGCCCAACTGCACGCGCGCGCTCATGTACATATCGGCCTCCACCCGGGCCACGAAGTTGCCGCTGTATATCAGGCCAAAGCCGTAGGCATCGCCCTGCGTCTCGGTGGTATCGCGCTGCACCAGGGCGATGAACGGGTTCTGCTGATGCGAGGATATGCCGCGCGTGCTGTCTATCGACATGGTTCCGTTCTCTATGCGGCGGCGCACTATGTGATGCTCGCGCAGCGCCGTGCCGCTGAGCTGCAGCATCTCGTAGGGCGCGTGCTTGAAGTCCAGGCTCATGGACAGCGCGCCCCGCAGCGTGAGCGCCTCCGCGCCCTCGTTCATGAACTCGGTGTGGCGGGCGATGAGTCCGCTTCCCTCAAACACGGTGTAGTAAAGCGCCACCCTGAGCCCCAGCCGACGGTCGACGAGGTCCATGCGCAGCGTCGTGGCCTCGTCGTCGGTCTCGCAGTACAGCGAGGGCAGCCCCTCCAGCGCCGGCTTGCCCGACGTTATGCTGTGGCCCGCATAGCGCAGGTCGGTCACGCAGCTGCCGCCCGCGTCGCGCAGCTCGAACGCCGGCGCGCGGAAGTCGCTGGTGCCATAGGCCGGGTACTCGAACGGGAAGAACTCACGCAGGAACATGGGGTCGTCGGGCTCCTGGCTCTCTATCAGCCTGCGGCGGCGATAGGGCGTCTCCAGGTACCAGCGCACGTCCTCGTCGGGCACGCGCCGCCCGTAATACAGGTGCATGGGATAGCAGCCCTCATAGAGCGCTATTATGTAGCTCACGTCCCCGGCGGCTATGTGGAACAGGCCCGGGCCGGGCATGAATGTTATGGGCATCGGCTTCCTCCTTACCGCCGCCATTGCGGCGCATTCAGTCCATGCCTACATTATAGGCCCATGCGGGCCCGTTTGCAAGCGCGCGCCGCTGCATATGTCCTGCCTGCGCGGGTGCTTCGTTCGTTTTGCCTTATGATGTCGTTCAGAAAAATTGATGTATAATATTCCGGCTTATGCGTCATCTGGGTAAAGCCGATATTAATCTTTGTTAAACGTGGCTGCCATGTTATTGACACACTCTGCGTTTGGTGGTAAAATCAGCGCCATAAAAGCGATGACGAAGAACGGCCGGATGAGCGCGGCCTTCAGAGACCCGGCGGAGGGTGCGAGCCGGGAGCGCGCAGTCCAATGGCCACTGGCTTCCGAGCTGGAATCCCAAAGCCGCAAGGCGAGTAGGCGTTTCCCGCCAGCGCAGCGTTACAGGCGTAGGACTTGTCGGAGTCCGTAAAGAGGCTTGCGTTTTTTCGCATGCAAAATTGAGTGGTACCACGGATAAGCACATTATTCGTCTCAAGCACAGGCTTGAGGCGTTTTTTGTTGTCTTTATGCAATGGGGCATATCGCGCATCACTCAATGCTACTCACCGGCACCCGTTCCCCCCCGGTCGCCCAATCCAACAGAAAGGAAGGAACCCCCGATGTCCGCACTGAACTTTCTCCTGGCGCTCAGCCCCATCATCCTGCTGATTATCGAGATGATACCCTTCAAAATGCCGGCCAAGAAGGCCGCCCCCACCGCGCTGCTGCTCATGATAGTGCTGGCGCTCACCTACTTCCGCGCCGACGGCGCCGACGCGGGCGCGATACTGAGCAACTACCTGAGCCTCACCAGGTTTGCCAATGGCTCTTCCAGCGCGATAGTGTGGAAGGGCGTGCTCGAGGGCCTCAAGATAGTGCTGATGGTGTTCTGCGCGTTCCTCATACTGAACACGCTGCAGAAGACCCACGCCATCGACCAGATAAAGGTCGCCATATCCTCCATCACCGACGACCGCCGCGCCCAGGTCATTATCATCGGCCTGTTCATGCCGATATTCCTTGAGGGTGCTGCCGGCGCGGGCGCTCCCGCCGCCATAGCCGCTCCCTTCCTGGTGGCGCTGGGCATCAACCCCGTTACCGCCATCATCATCGCGCTCATGGGCGACGCCACTCCCTGCTCCTGGGGCGGCGCGGGCCTGACCACCATCACCGGCGGCAACGCGCTGGTCGCGGCCGGGCTGTCCACCGAGGCGCTCAACTCCGCCATGGTCGGCCGCCTGCACATGTTCGGCGTGATGGTCATGCCCTTCCTGATGATAGCCATCGCCTTTGGCCGCAAGGGCTTCAAGAACCTCATACCCTACCTCGCGTTCTCCGGCGTGAGCAGCGGCCTTGTGATGTTCATAATCTCCAACTTCATCGGGCCCGAGACCACCAGCCTGGGCACCGGCCTCATATCGATACTGCTCTCCGTGGTCTACCTCCGCTTCGTGGGCATAAAGACCCCCGACGAGTTCAAGACCGACAAGGGCTTCAAGGTATCGGCCGAGGGCAGCCGCTACAAGGTATGGCAGGCGCTGCTCCCCTACATCTGCATGCTGGTACTGCTGCCGATAGTGCGCTACGGCTCCGAGATGATAGCCGCGCCCTGGTACGGCGAGGGCAAGACCCTCTACAACGTCATCACCTCGCTGGGCTACATAGTGTGGGTCGACGCCGTGCTGTTCATCTGCGCCATCATCGGCGCGATAGCCCTCAAGGTGCGCGCGGGCGAGTTCCTCGTGACCATGCGCGATACCCTCAAGAAGGTCATGCCCGTGTGCATAGTGCTCAGCTCGCTCCTGATAGTGGCCTACATCATGCAGGACACCGTGACCACCGCCGCCACCCACAACGGCGAGACCATGTCCATAATCAAGATGATCGCCAAGACCATAGCCGACGCCGTGGGCCCGTTCTATCCGGCGCTGGCCGTGCTCATCGGCTCCATCGGCTCCTTCGTGACCGGCACCGGCCTGGGCTCCAACGTCATGTTTGCGCCGCTGCACATTGAGGCCGCCGCCTCGCTCGACATCAGCGCCGTGACCGTGTTCGCCGGCCAGAACGCCGGCGGCTCGCTGGGCAACCTCATCTGCCCCAACAACGTAGCCGCTGCCTGCGCCACCGTTGGCGAGAACGGCCACGAGGGCTACGTCATCCGCCGCGCGATGGTCGCCTTCTGCACCATACTGGTGCTCTACATGGCGCTCACCATGCTCTACACCTACGTGCTGTTCCCGGGAGCATAATGAAGGTGGCAGGGGAGTATCTCCCCCGCCACTGCCACCCCCCTCCAGTTTCCGATGAAATGCTGCGCATTTCCGGGCGCGGAAACTGCAAGGAAGCAATTTCTTCTCCG
>JBJEUC010000148.1:10500-17768 GCA_051883635.1 Candidatus Fimadaptatus sp. | reverse complement strand
TTGACTTCCCTTATGGGCCGGAGCGTATGGAGCTTTGGGAGGTTAGGCGGTGCTGGCTGGGCGAAATGCGCCATTTTTTGTGCGGAAGCGCGCGGGGGCATTGACAGGGCGCGCGCGGGGGCGTACAGTATTGATGACGCATTATGGGGGAGATGGTTTTATGTGGATAATACTGGCGCTGGGCTCGGCGGTGTTTGCGGGGCTCACGGCCATACTGGCCAAGCGCGGCATACGCGACGTTGATTCCAACCTGGCCACGGCGCTGCGCACGGTGGTAGTGCTGCTGTTTTCGTGGCTGATGGTGTTCATAGTGGGCTCGCAGGACACCATTACCAGCATACCGGGCCGGTCGCTGCTGTTCCTGGTGTTGTCGGGGCTGGCCACGGGCGCGTCGTGGCTGTGCTACTTCCGCGCGCTGCAGCTGGGCGATGTGAACAAGGTCACGCCGGTTGACAAGTCCAGCATAGTGCTGACCATACTGCTGTCCATGATACTGCTGGGCGAGGGTGTGAGTCCCCTGCGCGGCGCGGGCGTGGTGCTGATAGGCGCGGGCACGTATCTCATGATAGAGCTGAGGCCGGGCACGTCGGGGGGCACGGGCGACAGGCGCTGGCTCCTGTACGCGCTGGGCTCGGCGGTGTTTGCCAGCCTGCAATCGATACTGGGCAAGGTGGGCATAGAGGGCGTGGACTCCACGCTGGGCACGGCGCTGCGCACGGTGGTGGTGCTGATAATGGCCTGGGTGATAGTGCTCATGACCGGCAAGCAGCGCGGCATACGCGCGATAGACCGGCGCAGCTGGGTATACCTGGCGCTGTCGGGCGTAGCCACGGGCGCGTCGTGGCTGTGCTATTACGCCGCGCTCAAGGACGGCCCGGCGAGCGTGGTTGTGCCCATAGACAAGCTGAGCATACTGGTGACCATCGCGTTTTCCCGCTTTGTGCTGGGCGAAAGGCTCAGCCGCCGCGCGGCGGTGGGGCTGGCGCTGATGACGGCGGGCACGCTGGCGATGCTGTTCTGAGCGGAGAGGCGGCGATGTGCCGGCGGCGGGCGCCTTATGCGCCGTACCCCGAAATATGCTGAAAGCCAGGCACCCCGGAGCGGCTCGACCGCTCCGGGGTGCTTTTGCTTACTTCCAGCGCTCTATGCGCTTTACGACCGCCTCGGCCGTCTCGCGGCTGTCTATGCCGCCTATGGAGGAGAACCACACGCCCTCGGGGCGGAGCGTCTCGAATATCAGATCCAGGTCGCGTATGTCGCATATCATCTGTATGCCCTTGTGCGCCTGCTGTATCTTTTGATAGACCTCCACCCAGCGGTGATAGCCTTCGTTGCCCGCGCCGCAGACCCACTGTATCGCGTCCAGCTCGGGTATCTCGAGCAGCGAATCGAGGTGCCGCAGCGCGCCCGGGCCGTCCAAGTGATAGAGCGAGCGCTCGTAGAAGCGGCATTCCTGCTGTATGCCGGGCAGGAACACCTCGTCGAACATGCGCTTGCTTATCATGCAGGAGAAGTCGTTGGAGGGTATGTAGAACGTGCCGTCGTTGATGATGGACGTCCAGGAGGTCGTGGGCATGCCGGCCTGATGCAGCATGTTGTAGAATATGCCGTAGGCGGCGTAGTACTCCGGCATGGAGCGCTCCAGCGCGCGCTTTACCCACTCGGGGTTCTCTATCATGTCTATGGCCAGGTTCTGCGGGTCGCGCAGCGCGGCCAGGTGGTCGCCGCCGGGATGCAGGTCGGTGAGGCCCACTATGAAGCGGCCCTTGCCGCGCTCTATCAGCTTCTGGGTGAACTCGACCATCTTGAGGAACAGGGGATGGTTCACGTCCAGCCGCGTCTTGTCAAAGTCGCGCTCCCAGTCCTCTATCGCGGGCTCGCTCCAGGTAGTGCTCTCGCCGAACTGATAGCCGCAGCCGCACCAGGCCGAGAATATCTCCGGCCCCAGATTGGGGAACGCTATCGGCAGCGAGTCATAGGTGTAGTCGGTGGAGGCCATATGCGCGTCCAGCTCGTCGACGCGCCGGTCTATGTCCAGCCAGCGGTCGCGCTCGCACGCGTAGGTCTTGGGCGGCAGGGCGACCTTCGCCCCCTCCTTGCCCAGGGCTATGCTCACCGGCGGCCGGTCGATTATCTCGCGGTTCCAGAAGGCGTCAAAGCGCGCATGGGTCTTTTCGTAATCGGGCTTGTATATCAGTTCCATTGCCTTCCCTCCTTGCGGACGGCGCACTGCGCAGGCCGCCCAACCATATACCAAATTGTAACATCATTTGCGCATACGCACAATTCGGCATTCGCGCATAAGGATACATATTTCGCTAATGTTGCTCCGGAGGCGGCGCGGCGCTTTTTTGCGGGCCGGGTAATATTGCGGATGGAGGCGCTGTAAACTGTAATAAACATGTTTTCGGGAGGGGTGCGCATGCCGAAAAGGCTTATGCCGGTACTGAGCGTGCTGCTGCTGGCGGCTATGCTGGCCATGGTGGGCGCAAACGGCGCGATAGTGAGCGCGCGCGCCGGGGAGGCGGGCGAGAGCCTGCCGCTGGAGGACTCGGTGCCGTTTGCGCTGGCCAGCAAGAGCGCGCTGCTGGTGGAGGCGTCCACCGGGCGCGTGATATATCAGAAGAACGCTTCGGAACGCCGTCCGGTGGCCAGCGTGACAAAGCTCATGCCCATACTGCTGATACTGGAGGCGATAGAGGACGGGCGCTGCGCGCTGGACGACGACGTGACGGCCAGCGCGCGGGCGGGCAGCATGGGCGGCTCGCAGGCGCTGCTGGACGCGGGCTCCACCTACAAGCTGAGCGAGCTGTTCAAGTCGGTCATAGTGGGCAGCGCCAACGATTCCACGGTGGCGCTGGGCGAGTACCTGTACGGCTCAGAGGAGGGCATGGTGGCGGCGATGAACCGCCGCGCCGCCGAGCTGGGCATGAACGATACCTGCTACGTCAACTCGACCGGCCTGCCCGCGCAGGGCCACTACACCACCGCCCACGATGTGGCGCGGCTCTCGCGCGAGGTGATAGGGCATGAGCTGTACTTCGAGTACTCGACCATATGGCTGGATGAGCTCACGCATCCCGGCGGGCGCGTGACGCAGCTGACCAACACCAACCGGCTCACGCGCCTGTACGCGGGCTGCGACGGCATCAAGACCGGCTCCACCAACGAGGCGGGCTTCTGCATGAGCGCATCGGCCGTGCGCGGAGACATGCGCCTGATAGCCGTGGTGCTGGGCGCGCCCTCCTCCAAGGAGCGCTTTGCCGACGCGACGGCGCTGATGGACCACGGCTTTGCCAATTACTCCATGCACACGGCCGCGCGCCGGGGCGACATCGTGGAAAAGGACTTCCCCGTGACGGGCGGCGACCCGGCGGCGGTGGACATAGTGCTTGCGGGCGACTGCGTGACGCTCATCCGGCGCGGCGGCGCGTCCGACTTAAGGCTGGAGCGCACGCTGCCGGATCAGCTGACAGCGCCGCTTAAGGCCGGGCAGGTGGTGGGCAGCGTAAGGGTGATGCTGGGCGAAAGAGTGCTGCGCGAGCTGGACGCCGTGGTGGCCGCCGACGTGCGCGTGAGCGGCATGGGCGAGGGCTTCATGCGCGTGCTGAGACTGTGGTTCTACACCTGACGCGCAATGTAGAGTGTTCGTAAATACTCCCCGCGCCGCCTTTGCAAATTATGCAGGATAAGGTATAATATCTACATAAAATGCGGACTTTGGCGCGGAGGGGAAGGCTTCGCCGCGCCGGAAGCGCTGTTGCCGCCGGGACGCGCATACTGACGGACGCGGCCGTGAAACTGCATTTTCGCCGGACGGCGGAGCCGGTCGGCGCGATAAATGCAGGGCGACGGCGCGCGCTGCTGCGCAGTGCGGCGGCAGGGGCGCCTGGCTCCGGCCGGAGTGCGGCGCGGAGGGCAGCCAGGGGGAAAGGGAGCGCCATGCGGCGCTCATACATTTGAAAGCGGGCGAATATTTATGTACCTGAGAAAAGGCTTGGAGATCAATGCGCAGGGCCATCTTGTGATAGGCGGCTGCGACAGTGTGGAGCTGGCGCGCGAGTTCGGCACGCCTCTGTACGTGTATGACGAGGAGTACCTGCGCGGGCGCTGCGCGGGCTTTACCGGGGCGCTTGCCCGGTACGCGCCGGGCGGCGCGGCGGCCTATGCGGGCAAGGCGTTCCTCACGACCGCGATGGCGGTGCTGATGAAGCAGTGCGGCATGTGGCTGGACTGCGTGAGCGCGGGCGAGCTGTACGTGGCGCGCCGGGCCGATTTCCCGGCGGAGCACATCATACTGCACGGCAGCAACAAGACCCTGGCCGAGCTGGAAACGGCGCTGGACATGGGCGTGGGCCGCATAGTGCTGGACAGCGCGGAGGAGATAGAGATACTGGCCGGGCTGTGCGCGGAGCGCGGTAAGCGGCAGGCGGTGTTCCTGCGCGTGAACCCGGGCGTGGACGCGCATACCCATTCCTACATACAGACCGCGCGCGTCGATTCCAAGTTCGGCGTGGGCGCGGACGAGGCGCTCGCCGCGCTCAGGCGCATACTCGCGCTGCCGCAGCTGGAGCTGCGCGGCATACATACCCACCTGGGCAGCCAGATATTCAACCTGGACGCCTTCGACAAGGGCTGCGCCAAGGTGGCCGCGCTGATGGACGCGCTGCGCGCGGATACCGGCTGCGTGCTGCCCGAGATAAACCTGGGCGGCGGCTTCTCGGTGCACTATACCGATGAGGATGCGCCGGTCAGCCCGGAGGAGTCCATAAAGCACCTGTCGGCGGCGCTGCGCGCTGCGCTGGAGCCCTACGATTACCCGGTGCCGGCACTGTTTGTGGAGCCGGGCCGCTCGATAGCCGCCGAGGCCTGCGTGATGCTCTACGGCGTGGGCACGGTCAAGGTGGTGCCCGGCATACGCAAGTATGTGTCCATAGACGGCGGCCTGGCGGACAACCCCCGCCCGGCGCTGTACCAGTCGGTGTACGAGGCGGCGCTGGCCAACCGCATGAACGACGGCCCGCTGGAGCCGGTGCGCATATCGGGCCGCTCCTGCGAGACCGACACGCTGATAGACGAGGTCAGCCTGCCCGCGCCCGTGCGCGGCGACATACTGGCCGTGTTCACCTGCGGCGCGTACCAGTACGCCATGGCCAGCAACTACAACCGCGTGCCGATACCGGCGGTGGTGCTGGCAAAGGGCGGCAGGGCGGAGCTGATGGTGCGCCGCCAGACGATAGAGGAAATAGCGGGCTGGGACGAGATACCCGCCTGGCTCAGATAAGGCGCGGAGGCGGAGGCTGCATGAGCGAGATGGACATATACCGGCAGATGCACTCGGGCGAACTGTACGACCCGGGCGATTCCGACCTGACGGCGATACAGTTCCCCTGCATGGACCTGATGTACGAGTACAATCACACCCGCCCCTCGGACTTTGGCCAGCAGCAGGAGCTGCTTTTGCAGATGTTTGCCGAGATAGGCGAGGGCTGCTATGTCACGCCGCCGTTCTACGCCAACTGGGGCGGCCGCCATGTGCACTTCGGCAAGGGCATATACTGCAACTTCGGCCTGACGATAGTGGACGACACGCATGTATACGTGGGCGACTATACCGAGTTCGGCCCCAACGTGACCATAGCCACGGCGGGCCATCCGATACTGCCCGAGCTGCGCGGCGCGCATCCGCTGCAGTACAACCTGCCGGTGCGGATAGGCAGCAACTGCTGGATAGGCGCGGGCGCGGTGATAATGCCGGGCGTCACGATAGGCGACGGCTCGGTGATAGGCGCGGGCAGCGTGGTCACGCGCGACATCCCGGCCGGCGTGGTGGCGGTGGGCAACCCCTGCCGCGTGCAGCGGGAGATAGGCGAGCGCGACCGCGAATACTACTACCGCGACCGGAAGATAAAGCGCTGGTGAACGGGCGGCCGGGGGAGTATGCTCCCCCGGCCGCTGCGCTTTGCCGGGGCCTGCGCCTGTGGAGCTCCGCGCGCTCATGGGCAGGCGGCAATGCGTTCTCGCAGATGTGCGTTTGCGAGATGAAGTCACATCGCTTCCGGAAGGCAGGCCCTCTCGCGCGGGGACGGCGTACAGGCGCTGGGGCGATGGCAGGAGGGCCGGGTGGCCTACGGGGTCTGTATGAAACGAGCCTCCGCAGGAAGTGGCCATGCGGAGGCTCGTAATGTTTCTGCTCAAGCCCGGGCGTGCCCGTCAGGGCTGCGCAGTTGTCGGGCTCAGCCGTCCACGCTTGCGCGCGGGTGGGAAACAGGCAGAATATGGCAGCGGCGGGAAGCATGTTCTCCTGTTAACCGGTTTGCCCAAACTCCTGCACACAAGCCTCGAGCATCCGCAGGAAGTGGCCCTGCGGATGCTCGTAATTCTACTGCTCAAATCCCGGCGTGCTCTTCAGGGCTGCGCACATGCCTGGTTCAGTCGTCCACGCTTGCGCATAATCCTGAAACCGCCATATGAAAGCGGCGGGGGAACCCTCTCCTCCGCCGCGGTAGTTTGCCGCTTACTTCTTTATCACGCTGTTGTCGGCCAGTATCTCGGGCTTGTAGGCCATGCTGTCGGCCTCGGTTATCGGGCGGATGACGCGGCAGGGCACACCGGCGGCCAGGCTGCCGGCCGGTATGTCGCGCGTGACCACGCTGCCCGCGCCTATCACGCAATTGTCGCCTATGGTCACGCCGCCGCATACGGTCACGTTGGCGCCGAACCAGATGTTGCTGCCTATCGTTACCGGCAGCGCATAGCAGAAGCGCGAGGGCTTGCCCTCAGCGTCCAGCATGCAGTTGCGCTCGTCGGGCAGCAGCGGGTGCATGGGCGTGACTATCGTCACGTTGGGTCCGAAGTTGACGTTGTCGCCTATCGTCACCTTGCCGTCGTCCTGTATGGTGAGGTTGTAGTTGCCGAAGAAGTTGTTGCCTATCGTGGTATGTGTGCCGTAGTGGAAGAATATCGGCCCCTGCATGAACACGTTTTTGCCCATCGAGCCCAGTATCTGCCCAAGCAGCTGGGCGCGGTACTCGGTCTCGTCCTCGAAGGTGCGGTTGTACCTGGCGCACAGATTGTGGGAGCGCAGCTTTATCTGGCGCAGCTCGGGGTCGCCGGGCTTATACAGCACGCCGTCGAATATCTTCTTTTCTTCGGAAGTCATCGCAAATTACCTCTTTCTGAAGGCTGCCGCCTGTATTTCCACCTGCGCATTGTACCATATGTCGCGCGCGATTACAAGCGCAAAAGCCCGCCTCATTGCGCAAAGG
>JBJEUC010000148.1:3100-10400 GCA_051883635.1 Candidatus Fimadaptatus sp. | reverse complement strand
GCCCCATCAGCAGCGTGGTAAGCATGCATACGGCCATGCCCATGGCCGTGGGCAGGGCCAGCGCTGCCGCCGTCCAGCGCAGACTGCCGGTCTCGCGGCGGATGGTGAGCAGCGTGGTAGAGCAGGGCCAGTGCATGAGCGCAAGCGGCGTCGTATGTCGCGCATTATGGAAGCGCATACCCCGCCTCAGCGCACAAAGGGCCCCATCAGCAGCGTGGTAAGCATGCATACGGCCATGCCCATGGCCGTGGGCAGAGCCAGCGCTGCCGCCGTCCAGCGCAGACTGCCGGTCTCGCGGCTGATGGTGAGCAGCGTGGTGGAGCAGGGCCAGTGCATGAGCGAGAACAGCATGGTGTTGAGCGCCGTGAGCCAGGTCCAGCCGTTGGCCGCGAGCAGCTCCCGCACGGCGTGAGCGCCGCTCAGCGCGCTCACGCTGCCCTGCTCGAGGTAGGCCATCACCGCCAGCGGCAGCACTATCTCGTTGGCCGGGAAGCCCAGTATGAACGCGGAGAGTATCACCCCGTCCAGCCCCATCAGCCGCGCCAGCGGGTCCAGCGCGCCCGCCATGCGGCTCATGAGGCTCACGCCGCCGGGCGCGACGTTGGCCATCAGCCATATGAAAAGGCCCGCCGGAGCCGCCACCGCCGCCGCCCGGCCCAGCACGAATACTATCCGGTCCATCAGCGCGCGCGCTATCGCCTGGGCGAACTGCGGCCTGCGGTAGGGCGGCAGCTCCAGCACGAAGGACGAGGGCAGCCCCTTGAGCAGCGTGCGCGAGAGCAGCGCCGAGGCCACAAGGGTGGCCGCAACGCTCACCGCTATCAGCAGCGTCAGGCATATCGCCGCCCAGACGCTGCCCAGCGGGCCGGGCAGCGCGGTGAAGAACGTGCCTATGAGCAGTATCAGCGTGGGGAAGCGGCCGTTGCAGGGCATGAGGCTGTTGGTGAGTATCGCTATCAGCCGCTCGCGCGAGGAGTCGATTATGCGGCAGCCCACCACGCCCGCCGCGTTGCAGCCCAGCCCCATGCACATGGTCAGGCACTGCTTGCCGCAGGCGCGGCAGCGCTTGAGCGGCCGGTCGAGCATGTACGCCACGCGCGGCAGGTACCCCGAGTCCTCGAGCAGCGCAAACAGCGGGAAGAATATGGCCATGGGCGGCAGCATCACCGCGACGACCCAGCTCAGCACGCGCCATATGCCCTCGACCAGCGCGCCCCGGAGCCATGCCGGCGCGCCCAGCGCACCCAGCGCCGCGCGCAGGGCCTCCTCCACGCGGCCAAAGGCGCTCATCAGCAGCTCTGAGGGGTAGTTGGCCCCGCTTATCGTTATGTAGAACACCGCCGCCAGCATAAGCAGCATTATCGGGTAGCCGGTGCGGCGGCTGGTCAGCAGCCTGTCAAGCCGGCGGTCGCGGGGGCCGTAGCCCTGCCCGGTCGGGACCGCGGCGCAGGCGCACACGCGCCCGGCCTCGCCCGTCAGCCCGCTTACGACGGCGTCGCGCAGCTTATCGCCCGTGAGCCCGGCCGCGTCGAGCGCCGCCCGCGCCTGTTCCAGCGCCGCGCGCACCTCAGGCAGTGCGCGCATGTCCGCGCCCAGGTACTCCTGTGCCTCGCCCAGCAGCGCGCCGTCGTTCTCCAGCAGCCTCAGCGCCAGCCAGCGCGCGCTGAGCCGCCCGCCCAGCGCGGCCCGGAGCGTCGGCTCCAGCGCGGCCAGCGCGGCCTCCAGCGGCGCGGGATAGGGCACACGCCGGCACTCGCGCGCGGGCACGTCCAGCAGCGCGTCCAGCGTGTCCACGAGCGGAGCCAGCGTGCTGCGCGAACGCGCCGCCGTGCCCACGACCGGCGCGCCCAGCGCGCGGGAAAGCGCGTCCAGGTCGACATGTATGCCCCTTTTGCGGGCCTCGTCCATAAGGTTCACGCATATCAGCACGCGCGGACAGACCTCCATGGTCTGCAGCGCCAGGTTCAGGTTGCGCTCCAGGCAGGTCGCGTCGCATACGACTATGGCTGCGTCGGGTGCGCCGAAGCATATGAAGTTGCGCGCGGTCTCCTCCTCGGCCGAGTGGGCGATGAGCGAATAGGTGCCCGGAGTGTCTATCACCTCCAGCGCGTGGCGCGACGCGCGGCATGCGCCCCGCGCCACGGACACCGTCTTGCCCGGCCAGTTGCCCGTGTGCTGGCGCATGCCGGTAAGCGCATTGAACACCGTGCTCTTGCCCACGTTGGGGTTTCCGGCCAGCGCGACTGCGCATCGGCGCGCATTAGTCATTTCGCTTCGCGTCTCCATCAGCGCTCCTCCTTCCGTCCGTCGGGCCTATCCATATTCCGGCGCAGTCCTCCCGGCGCAACGCTATGAGCGCGCCGCATATCAGGTAGGCCACCGGGTCGCCCCAGGGGCTGCGGCCGACGCATTCGACGGCGGCGCCCTCCCTGAGTCCTATATCCATCAGCCGCCTGCGCATACCGCCCTCCGTGGTCAGCTGCCGCACCGTGGCGCGCTGACCGGGCTGCAGGTCGCTGAGCAACGAGCATCCTTTCACAGCCAAGACCTCCCCGGCCCCAACGGGCCGCCCTGTGCTTTCAGCATATTCCCGGGCGGGGCGCGGGGTGACAGATGCGAGGAGGTGGGGGATGGCGCGCGGCGGGCGATGTGTCCCGCATCGAAAGCGGAGTGGAATGGCGCGGGCATTCCGCTGCGCGCACGGGTGACGTATCCCGCGTGGTAGGCGCGGCGGGTGACGCGGCGGACGTAGGCGTGAATGTCGCGGGCGTTCAACTGCGCGGCAGGCGACGTATTCCGCATGGTAGGCGGGGGGAATGGCGCTTGCGTTCCACTGCACTTCGGGTAGCTTGTCTCGCTTCGCAAGCGCATGTGAATGCCGCGCAAGTTCCGCTGCGTGACATGCTGTGCATCACCATCCGCAGGCGGCTGGTGAATGCTGCGGGCGTTCAACTGCGCGGCAGGTGACGTGTTCCACACCGCAAGCTGAGCAGAATGGCGCGAGCATTCCGCCGCGCTTCGTGCAGCTTATCCCGCACCGCACGTGCATGAGAATGCCGCGAGCATTCCGCCGCGCGACATGCGGCGTATCCCCCTCCGCAGTCGGCGTGAATAATTTTTTTCACCGCGGTACTTTAAATGCCGGCGAAGATGTATTATAATGGTCAAAGAGTATTACGCCAGAGGCGATTTGTGCGGAGGTAATCTGTGGCGATAAGGATGTTCATATCGGATCTGGACGACTCCCTGCTGCGCGACGATCAGACGATAGGCGAGCGCACCGTGCGCGCGCTCAAGGCGCTTGAGGCGCGCGGCGTCACGATAGCGCTGGCCTCGGGGCGCATGTATTCGGCCATGCGCAGGTACGTGGAGCAGCTGGGCGTGACCGCGCCCGCGATAACGCTCAACGGTGCCATGATAGTGGACACACTGACGGGCCAGCCCCTGAGCCGCATGTTCATAGAGCCCGACCTTGCGCGGGAGGCGCTTCAGGAATGCGAGCGCCTGGGGCTGTACGTGCAGTCCTACGACGAGCAGGGCTACTTCTTTGAGCGCGAGTGCGAGTTCAGCCGCTATTACGAGCGCGTTTCGGGCGTAAAGGGCGGCGTGCTGGGCCGGCCGGCGAGCGAATGCGTGAGCGGGCCCATGCCCAAGATAGTGACCATCAACACGCCCGAGCGCACGCGCGAGCTGCTGCCCGTGCTGAAGGAGCGCTTTGCCGGGCGGCTGGAGGTGGCCATATCCAAGCCCATGTACATAGAGATGACCCATCCCCGGGCCAACAAGGGCGATGCGCTCAGGAGCCTGTGCGAGCGAATGGGCATAGCGCCGTGCGAGGTGATGGCCTGCGGCGACGGCTTGAACGACCTGGGCATGATAGGCCTGGCCGGGCTGGGCGTGGTGGTGGCGAACGCGCGCGAGGCGGTGCGCGCGCAGGCCGACGTGGTATGCCCCGCCAATGAGGAGGAGGGCATAGCGCAGCTGATAGAGCGCATGGCGGGCCTTGAGCGGGGTGAGGCGTGTGATTAATGCCGAGGATCTGCAAAAGAGCCTGGAGCTGGACGTGATATGCAGGGGCAAGGGCAAGCGGCTCAGCATAGAGGACAGCGACATAAACCGCCCCGGGCTTCAGCTGGCCGGGTTCTGGGACTACTTCCCCTGCGAGCGGCCGCAGGTGCTGGGCAAGGTGGAGATGACGTACCTGGAGCAGCTGGACGCGCAGGTGTGCGCCGAGCGTCTCAGGCGGTTTGCGTCCTATGACCCGCCCTGCGTGATAATCTGCCGCAGCATACGCTGCCCGGCGGAGCTGGTGCGCCTGGCGCAGGAGCGCGGGATATGGGTGTTCTCGTCGCCGCTGCCCACCAGCAAGCTGGTGCTCAACCTCACCAACTACCTGAACAACCGCCTGGCGCCGCGCATAACGCGCCACGGCGTGCTGGTGGACGTGTACGGCGTGGGCATAATGATAACCGGCGAAAGCGGCGTGGGCAAGAGCGAGGCGGCGCTGGAGCTGGTAAAGCGCGGCCACAGGCTGGTGGCCGATGACGTGGTGGACATAAAGCGCGTATCCGACAAGCGACTGATAGGCGAATCGCCGGAGGTGGTGCGCCACTTCATGGAGATACGCGGCATAGGCATAATCGACATATCGGCCATGTACGGCATAGGCTCGGTAATACACTCCAAGTCCATCGACATGGTGGTAAAGCTGGAGCTGTGGAAAAAGGACAAGGAGTACGACCGGCTGGGCCTGACCGAGGAGTTCACGGAGCTGCTGGGCGTGAAGGTGCCGCTGCTGGAGCTGCCGATACGCCCGGGCCGCAACGTGGCCATAGTGCTGGAGGTGGCGGCGCGCAACTACCGGCTCAAGCAGCAGGGCTACAACGCGGCGCGCGAGCTGGACAACCGGCTCATGAACCGGCTGGCGCGCAGCGAGGACGATTGCGAGGACGAGTAAGCTACGGCGAACGAGCGCCGGGCAGTATATTCGATGTCACAAATGAGGAGGAGTATCATGTTGTACATAGGCGTTGATCTGGGCGGAACCAATATCGCGGCGGGCCTGGTGGACGAGGAGGGCAGGATACTGCACAAGTGCTCGCGCCCCACGGGCGTGGAGCGCGGCGCGGAGGCCGTTATCGGCGATATCGCCGGCCTCTGCCAGCAGGTGATGGACGAGACCGGGCATACCGCCGCCGACATAAAGGCCATAGGCGTGGGTGTGCCGGGCATATGCCATCCCGATAACGGCGTGGTGGAGTTCTGCACCAACCTTTTCTGGCACAAGGTGCCGCTCAGGCAGATAATCAACCGCACGCTGGACATCCCCGTGTTCATAGGCAACGATGCCACCGTCGCGGGCCTGGCCGAGAGCGTCGCCGGCGTATCGCGCGGCTCCGCCAACAGCGTGTTCATAACGCTGGGCACGGGCGTGGGCGGCGGCATAGTCGTCGACCACAAGGTCTACTCCGGCACGCACGGCATAGGCAGCGAGCTGGGCCACATGGTGATAGTGGCCGACGGCGAGCCCTGCACCTGCGGCAACCACGGCTGCTGGGAGCGCTACACCAGCGCCACCGCAATGATACGCATGGGCAAGGAAGCGGTGAAGGACCATCCCGAAAGCGCCATACTGGTCAGCTGCGGCGGCGATCCGGACAAGATAACCGCCAAGCACGTCATGGACGCCGCCAAGGCCGGCGACGCGGCCGGCATGGAGGTGTTCAAAAAGTACGTACACTACCTGGCGGTGGGCATAATCTCGATAATCAACATACTGGATCCCGAGGTAATCGCCCTGGGCGGCGGCGTGTCGGCAGCAGGCGAGTTCCTGCTCGACGCCGTGCGCGCTGAGGTGGACACGATGGTGTTCTGTAAGGAAGTGCCCTACGCCCGCATAGAGCTGGCGGTGCTGGGCAACGACGCCGGCATAATCGGCGCGGCCATGCTGGGCAAGTAAGCCGCATATGCGCAAGCGGCGGGGGAGCGGGCTCCCCCGCCGCTTTTTGCGTGCGCCGCCCGCGCCTTGAAGCGGCAGGGCCGTGCGCTCCATGCCGATGCGTTCGGATGCCCGGCGGACAATGCGCAGTGAAGGAGCCCTGCGCGTCGAAGGCCGGGCCGGGCTCGCGCCGCACGGAGCGGGGGAGCGCCTGCTGTGAGCGGGGACGCGCGTGATGAGCGGCGCAAGCGGCGCGTTTCAGGGAATGAGCGGCTTTGCGGGATGGTGGCTGCGATATGCGCGGTGGGGGAGAGGGTTCCCTCGCCGATTTTTGCGTGCGTTGCACGGATGTGGGAAAGAAGTTGATGCAGCGGTGCAAGATGCAGCTTTTCGGGGAAAGCGCGGTTTTGCGGAAGGGCGTTGACAATGTGCGTGGCGGAGGAAAGGGTTCCCCGCCGCTGTCGCGCTTGAGTCGCCTGGCATTCTGAGCGGAAACTGATGCGCGGGCGTGCTGCCCCGGCTGCTGCGGAAAGCGGCGTGCCGAAGCGCCTGTGCTGTCGGCATAGACAGCAATCACCGCCCCGACGGCGCGCGCCGGGGCGGTGATCGCTATATCATTATCGTGCGCACGTCCAGCCCGTGCCTGAGCGCGCTGAGCATAGTGTTGCGTGTGCCGCCGGGCGTGCCGTCATATACCGCTATCAGGCGCGAGGAGCGCTTCACCATCCACGAATTGCGCAGGTGGTAGCAGCAGCTCTGATACTCGTCGCATACGTCCACGCGCAGGTCGGCGCGCTGCGCTATCGTGCGGCAGCGGCTGCGCCAGGGCTCGCTGAAGCTCTCGCAGCTGTCGCGGTAGGGGAAGGCGCATATCAGCCGCACCTGCGGGTGCTGCCCGGCGGCCATGAGCACCTCCTCGGCGGCGAAAACGTCCACGCCGCGCGCCATGCCGCATATGAAGGTGGAGTAGCCGTCGGCGATGGCCGTGGCTATCTCCCGGCGCAGGGCCGGACGCAGCTCGGCCTCGGGCAGATGCAGCTTTTCCGGGCGATGCCCGGTAAAACAGCAGCAGTGCGCGCGCTCGGTATCCATCGACAACACCTGCCTTGCGGCCCGCGGGCCATATCGCCGCGCGGGCGAAAATTGGGGCAACGCGGAGCGCGCCCCGGACGAGTGATAAGGCTCCTGCGGGCCGCCTGCGCTTGCCCCAACGTGCCCTGACAGACAAAGGAGCCTGTGCCGTGCTGCCGACCTAGGCAGACGCCCCGGAACACGCTCCCGCATTTTCCACGCACGAAAGCCACCTTGCCCACCCGCGCGCATCCCGCCGGACGGGAAGAACGCCCGCCAGCGCATCGGCTC
>JBJEUC010000148.1:0-3000 GCA_051883635.1 Candidatus Fimadaptatus sp. | reverse complement strand
TCAAACCAAACTATTCCAAGCAGGTTGCGGGGTAGACGAACCCCTGCGCCTTTCCACGCAGGAGCTACTTCACCAAACCCGCGCCCACTACGTCGGGCGCGCCGGAAGCCCGCCAGCGTATCGGCTCGCGCAAGCACTCTCATGGTACGCTAACCCGCGCGGGCACTGGTTCCAACGTATCCGACTGGTCAAACCAAACTGTGCCAAGTCGATTGCAGAGTAGACGCCCCCTGCGCCTTACCGCGCACGGGAGCTGTTTCACCCACCTGCGCGGGCGCTGGTTCAAATGTACCAGTCTTGTCAAACCAAACTATTCCAAGCAGGTTGCGGGGTAGACGAACCCCTGCGCCTTTCCGCGCAGGAGCCACTTCGCCAAACCTGCGCCCACTCCACCGGGCGCGACGCAAGCCCGCCAGCGTATCGCCCCTCGCCTCACTCCAGCGTGCCGTCCAGCATCTCTATCACGCCTATGGCCAGCTCCAGCAGCGCGTCGTTGGCGGGGGACTCCGCCTGCGCGCCCAGCGAGAGCAGGCGCTCCAGCTCGCTCAGCGCGCTGTGCTGCTCGTCGGTGGTCACGCCCGCGCCGTGCAGCGCGACGAGGCAGTGCTCCATGTCGTCGCCGTGCGCATCCAGCCGCGCGCGCTCGGTCAGCGCACGCAGCCTGAGCGCCAGCGTGGCCCGCGCGCCCGCCAGCGCGGCGGTCACGGGGCGCAGGGCGCGCAGCGCCGCATATGCGCCGCTCGATTCGGCTATCAGCAGGCCGGCGCTTTCTGCGGAGGCGCGCAGCGATTCCACTTCGCCGGCGCGCAGCTCCCGGGGCCTTGCCCTGGCGCAGGCGCTCGTCACCGTGGGCAGCACGGCTATGAGCGCCGCCAGCGCCAGCGCGCCCAGCGAGCAGGCGTCAAAGGGCAGATCAGGCCTCAGCAGGCGCATTATCACTATGCACACGCACAGCGACAGCACGACTATGCGCGCGGTATTGTCCGTGTTTACGTTCATCTCCGTGCCTCCCCCGACAACGATTCTGCGTTAAGTGTACCATATATTGCCCCGCCGCGCAACCGTATTGCCCGGCTGCACATCGTCTTTTAATTTGGCGTTCGCACAAAGGCGCCGCCCGGATATCTCCGGGCGGCGCGCGGCATTATCGGGCGCTTTTGCCTGTCGGCGCGGCCTCGCGGTTGTGCTCGTCCCACAGCTCGTCGGCCACGGGCTTCCAGCGCTCGGCGGCGTCCTTGCACTTGGCCGAAAGCTCGTAAACGTCCTCCGGGTGCATCAGGTCGGTAGAGTGCGCGCAGGAGGCGCATACCATCTCGCTCAGCGCGCCGGGGTTGTCCAGCAGCGGACAGGGCCGCAGGTGGTTCTCGCAGAAGGGCTGATGGCGGTGGTACTGCATGAACAGCGGCGACTTGTAGGCCTCCAGCAGCGTCTTTTCGTGTATGTTGGAATCGGAGTAGTGTATGAAGGCGCAGGGCTCTATGTCGCCGCCCGCGTTTATGTGCAGGTAGTAGCGGCCGCCGGCTATGCAGCCTTTTACATATTCGCCGTCGTTCCAGAAGTCCAGCGTGAACAGCGGCTTGGTCTTGCGCCAGCTGCGCACCTGCTCGTACATGAAGCGGCGCTGCTCGGCGCTCACCATCAGCTCGGGCACGGCGTCCGCGCCCACCGGCATATAGGTGAAGAACCAGGCGAACTTGCAGCCCCACTCTATCATAGCGTCCACGTACTCCTCCGAGCCGATGACGTCGGTGTTCTTGGAGGTATAGCACACGCTCGCGCCGAAGAGGAGCCGGTTGCGCCGGAGTATCTCCATGGCCTTCATGACGGCCTTGAAGGTGCCCTCGCCGCGGCGGAAGTCGGTGGCGTCCTCAAAGCCCTCCACGCTTATCGCCGGCACGAAGTTGCCCACGCGCAGCATGTCCTGCGCAAACTCCTCGTCTATCAGCGTAGCGTTGGTGAAGGCCAGGAACATGCAGTCCGGATGGCGCTCGCACAGCGTGATGATGTCCTTCTTGCGCACCAGCGGCTCGCCGCCCGAGTAGATGTACATGAAGGTGCCCATCGCCGTGCCCTGCTGTATTATCGATTCCAGCGTGTCCAGGCTCAGGTTCAGCCGGTTGCCGTATTCGGCCGCCCAACAGCCGGTGCAGTGCAGGTTGCAGGCGCTGGTGGGGTCCATCAGTATGGCCCAGGGCACGTTGCAGTTGTGCTCGCGGCGCACCTTATCCTGCCTCTGGCCGCCGATGATGGTCGCGTTGACTATGAAGTTCTCAAACAGCGCATGGCGCACCTTTGGGTCGAGGTCGGTCCATACCGAGCGCAGGAGCTTGTACCAGTTGCTGTCCGGATCGTCGACCACCTTGCGCAGCGCAGATACCTGGCCCGGCACTATGTGCAGGCGCGCGTCCAGCTTTTCCGCCCAGTCCATGAGCCTGGGTATGTTCTCGTCCGGGTCGTCGTCCAGATACCGTATTACCTTCTTGAGTCCGTAGGCCTTGATGGTCTCAGCCATCGACATGTCCGCCATTCGGGGGCACCTCCGTTTGCGTATTGTATGGTTATATGATATACCTATTTGGCGGAGGCGTCACTATACATCGGAATGCCGGTGTCGGAATTTGGGACAGGCGGCAGCGCTTGTCAAAAAAGGCGACAGATGCCCCGGAATTGTCAAGAAATATGATTGCATAATATGCTTGCTTGGGCGGCGAGGGGCGTTCACCCGCCGCAGGCCCGGCGCGCGCCGTGCGCTCCTTGCCATTTGGACAAGCATAGCCGCAGACGCTTGCCTACGGCTATGGCACATGAGACCCATAACGCCCATAATGAGCGTAAAAGGCGGCGGGGAAGCATGACTCCGCCGCCCGATCGTTACCTCTTGGAATCGCCCTTGGCGCTCTGCGCGCGGCGGGCCTCCCGCTCTATGGCGTAGATGGCTATGGCGCACTCCAGGCGCTTGCGCTCCAGCTGGCACTCCATGTCGTAGGGCTTGGAGATGTC
>JBJEUC010000147.1:0-4244 GCA_051883635.1 Candidatus Fimadaptatus sp. | reverse complement strand
CGGTGTTTATCACGCTCATCACGTCCTCGGGCGTGAGCGGCTCAAAGTAGAGGCGGTCGGCAGTGTCGAAGTCGGTGGAGACCGTCTCGGGGTTGTTGTTGATTATGACCGTCTCGAAGCCGGCGCGCTTGAGCGCCCACACGCAGTGTACCGAGGCGTAGTCGAACTCTATGCCCTGGCCGATGCGGATGGGGCCGCTGCCCAGCACTATCACGGTCTTTTTGTCGGTGGGATGCGAGCGGATGAAGTCGCTGGCCTCGTTCACGCCGTCATAGGTGGCGTAGAAGTAGGGCGTCTGCGCGGAGAACTCGGCCGCGCAGGTGTCGACCATCGCGTAGCCCGCGCTGAGCTTCTTCTGCAGCTTCTGGCCGGACAGCTCCTCTATCGTGCGGTCGAGGAAGCCCAGCTTCTTGGCGCGCAGGTACAGCTCGTTGTCGACGGGGTGGCTGGCCAGCTCGCGCTCCATGTCTACCAGCAGCATGAGCTTGCCCAGGAACCACTTGTCTATCATCGTGATATCGTGTATCACGTCCATGGATATGCCGCGGTGCAGCGCCTCATATACGCAGAATACGCGCTCGTCGGTGCATTCGTGCAGCTTTTCCACGACCTGCTCGTCGGTCAGCGCGGTCATCTTCTTCATGCGCAGTGTGTTCTGGGATATCTCGGCGCCGCGCACGGCCTTCATTATGGCCTCCTCGAAGCGGGAACCCAGCGCCATGACCTCGCCGGTGGCCTTCATCTGCGTGCCCAGCGTGCGCTTGGCGTAGACGAACTTGTCGAAGGGCCACTTGGGGAACTTGACGGCCACGTAGTCCAGCGTCGGCTCAAACAGCGCGCTGGTCTTGTGGGTTATGGCGTTGCGCAGCTCGTCCAGGGTGTAGCCTATGGCTATCTTGGCGGCGACCTTGGCTATGGGATAGCCGGTGGCCTTGGAGGCCAGCGCGGAGGAGCGGCTCACGCGCGGGTTGACCTCGATGACCGCGTACTCGAAGGAATCGGGCTTGAGCGCGAACTGCACGTTGCAGCCGCCCTCCACGCCCAGGGCATGGATTATGTTGAGCGCCGCCGTGCGCAGCATCTGGTACTCCTTGTCGGCCAGGGTCACGCAGGGGGCTATGACTATGCTGTCGCCGGTATGCACGCCCACGGGGTCGAAGTTCTCCATGGAGCATATCGCTATCGCGTTGCCCTTGGAGTCGCGCATCACCTCGAACTCTATCTCCTTCCAGCCCGCGATGCACTTTTCGATGAGCACCTGGGTTATCGGGGAGAGGCGCAGGCCGCCGGTGGCTATCTCGTCCAGCTCGGCCTCGTTATTGGCTATGCCGCCGCCGGTGCCGCCCAAGGTGAACGCCGGGCGCACTATCACGGGGTAGCCTATCTCGGCGGCGTACTCCAGCGCGTCGCGGGTGGTGGTCACTACCTTGGAGGGCACGCAGGGCTGGCCGATGGAGAGCATGGTGTCCTTGAACATCTGCCTGTCCTCGGCCTTGTCTATGGTCTCGGGGTTGGCGCCCAGCAGGCGCACGTTGTGCTCCTTGAGGAAGCCGCTGCGGGCCAGCTGCATGGCCAGGGTAAGGCCGGTCTGGCCGCCCAGGGTGGGCAGCAGGCTGTCGGGCTGGGCCTCCACGATTATGCGCTCCAGCGTTTCGAGCTTGAGCGGCTCCATGTATATCTCGTCCGCCATGGCGGTATCGGTCATGATGGTCGCGGGGTTGGAGTTGACCAGCACTACCTCCAGGCCCTCCTCGCGCAGCGCGCGGCAGGCCTGAGTGCCCGCATAGTCGAACTCGGCGGCCTGACCTATCACTATCGGGCCGGAGCCGATGACCATTACCTTGTGTATCTGGGGATTCTTAGGCATTCATGGCACCTCCCATCATCTCTACAAAGCGATCGAACAGGTATCCGGTATCCAGCGGGCCGGAGGACGCCTCGGGGTGGAACTGCACCGAGAAGGCGTTGTGCCACGGATAGTCTATGCCCTCGCAGGAATCGTCGTTGAGGTTGGTAAAGAGGAGCTTGGCATGGCGCGGCAGCGAGGAGGTCACTATCGCGTAGCCGTGGTTCTGGCTGGTGGAATAGGCGCGGCCGGTCATCAGGTCCATCGCGGGCTGATTGGCGCCGCGGTGGCCGTAGAGCAGGCGCGTGGACCTGGCGCCCTGGCTCAGCGCCAGCAGCTGATGGCCCAGGCATATGCCCATTATCGGCACGCCGCTCTCAAACAGCTTGCCCACCTGCTCGATTATGTCGGGGTTGTCGGCCGGGTCTCCGGGCCCATTCGACAAAAGCACGCCGTCAGGCTTAAGCGCCAGCACCTGCTCGCAGCTGTAAAAAGCCGGAACCTGCACCGTGTTAATCCCTCGGGTGTGCAATCTGTTTATCATTGACTTTTTAACGCCGAAATCCCATACGACCACGCGCTTGCCGCCCTCGCTTACGTTCTGGTAGATGGGCTCGCTGCACGTTACCTTCATTACGGGCCTTTCGTTCCTGAGCGACTTGAGCGTCTCTATCTCGGCGGGCACGTTGGTGAGCGAAGTAAGTATCGCCGCGTTCATCGTGCCGCTCTCGCGCAGGGTCTTGGTCAAAAGACGGGTGTCCACGTCGTACATGCCGATGACGCCGTGGGCCTTGAGCATCGCGTCCAGCGTGCCCTGGCAGCGGAAATTGCTGGGCAGTTCGGCGTAGTCGCGCACTATGTACGCCGCCGGCCACACGCGGCCGCTCTCGTAGTCCTCGGGAATGTCGCCGTAATTGCCTATCAGCGGGAACGTCTGTACCACCATCTGACCGCAATAGCTGGGATCGGTCAGAGTCTCAAGATAGCCGGTCATGCCGGTGGTGAATACGGCTTCTCCGGCAGCCTTCCCCTCGGCGCCGAACGATCTGCCTTCAAATACCTGGCCGTTTTCCAGCAGCAGATAAATCCTGTTGTCCATTCTATCCCTCCGTCTGCATATTGGCTCAGCGGGTAAGTCCGGTCGGAAAGATCCGCGCGCCCGGCGGCTTTTGTGAACGTTTATCCCGGTGCCCATTAAAACGTTCGCTTTGTCCCCGGTGCTGCGGGCCGTGCAGCCAGCACAGGCGATTATTCATCATCCGCGGCGTTTATGCACCACATATTCGCTTTATGCGCCGCATGATGAATTTTCATGCACATGCCTGCATGGCTTATCCATTTGCACTACCCCATAGTATAGCCCAGCGTGCGGCGACTGTCAAGGCGCATAACGGTTAACAAGCGTCATGCAAACATATATTAGCGGCGACTTAACCTTGCGGGAATGTTCGCACTCCGGCCCGGGCGCGATCTGCAAATGCTTGCAATTAGTTAACATTATTCGCTATTGACAAAACCGGGAAAAAGGAATATACTTTGGCGCGTAGACGGCAAAGGCGCTGTGGATTCATATCCGCCGCGCTTTTTGCGTATAAGGGTGTGAACCGGCGCTACACATTACTTGTTAAGAGGTGTACTTCAATGAGTAAGGTTCCCGAGTTGTTTGGCTCCCTCGTGTTCAACGATGCGCTGATGCGCGAGAGACTCCCCAAGGAGACGTACAAGGCCCTGCGCAAGACCATGCAGGATGGCAAGAGCCTGGATCCGACCGTCGCCAACGTAGTCGCCAACGCGATGAAGGAGTGGGCGATCGAAAAGGGCGCCACTCACTACACCCACTGGTTCCAGCCCATGACCGGTATCACCGCCGAAAAGCACGACAGCTTCATCTCCCCCACCCCGGACGGCCATGTGATAATGGAGTTCTCGGGCAAGGAGCTGATAAAGGGCGAGCCGGATGCCTCCAGCTTCCCGTCGGGCGGCCTGCGCAACACATTTGAGGCGCGCGGCTACACCGCCTGGGACCCCACCTCCTACGCCTTCATAAAGGATGGCACGCTCTGCATACCCACCGCGTTCTGCTCCTACGGCGGCCACGCGCTGGACAAGAAGACCCCCCTGCTGCGCTCCATGGAGGCCATCAACCGCCAGGCGCTGAGGATACTGCGCCTGTTCGGCAACGCCGACGTGACCAGCGTACGCACCACGGTGGGCCCCGAGCAGGAATACTTCATCATAAGCGACGAGATGTACGAAAAGCGCCCCGACCTCATCTACTGCGGCCGCACGCTGTTCGGCGCCAAGCCCCCCAAGGGCCAGGAGATGGACGACCACTACTTCGGCGTCATCAAGCCCCGGGTGGCGGCCTACATGGCGGACCTGAACGAGGAGCTGTGGA
>JBJEUC010000146.1:0-4252 GCA_051883635.1 Candidatus Fimadaptatus sp. | reverse complement strand
AATCAATCGCATGATTCGGTTGAGAAATGCAACCGGGAGTGAACTTGCTGTGAACTGTTTTTAACATGCAAAATACGGGCGAAGAATGCCACATAATAGGGCTCACTTTGCGCACGGAATGCTGTAAACGATGTTAAGGAATTTGCTTTGAATGGGGAGGGGAGGAGGGACGGCGGGGCCAGAGCGGGGGGCAACGGCGCGGCGCAGCCATTGGCGCTGAGGCGCACATGCCCGTCCGGCGCATGCCGCCACGCCATCTTCGCGCGGGGAAGCGGGGTAGGCAGGCAGTGTGAGCCTTCACCCAAAACGCAAAGCGCCCGCAGGCAGCGTATGTGCCTGCGGACGTATGGATGGGCGGGCGCGTCATCCCGCCTCGCTGTCCACGTCGGCCGCGCCCTCGTCCTCGTGGACCGGCGCGTCTATCTTCAGCTCCAGCACGTGGCGGCGGTCGGCCTTGGTCACGGTGACGTGGCGGCCGTTGTAGTCGAACTCGCTGCCGGACTGCGGTATGAAGCCCAGGTTGTCTATCGCCCAGCCGCTGGCGGTCACGGCGTCTATGTCGTCGGGCACCTTGCCCCAGTCGAAGTATTCAAACATGTCGTCGATGTTGGCGCCGGCGTTGACCAGCGTGGAGCCGTCGGGCTGGGGCAGGAAGAACTCGATGACCTCGTCGTGCTCGTCCCATATCTCGCCGACCAGCTCCTCTATCACGTCCTCGAGCGTTACCAGGCCCAGCGTGCCGCCGAACTCGTCCAGCACTATCGCCATGTGCAGCTTTTCGAGCTGCAGCCTGCGCATCAGCGCCGATATCTTCAGGCCGCCCTGCACGTACAGCACGCGCCCCACCTCGTTGGCCAGCACGAACTCGCCCTTTATCTGGCTGGAGTAGAAGTCGCGCTCGTGCAGCCCGCCCACTACGTTGTCTATCGAGCCGTGGTACACGGGCAGCCGGGAATAGCCGGTCTCGTCATATACGCGCGCTATCTCCTCCACCGAGGCGGTGTCCTCTATGGCGCTTATGTCCACGCGGGGGGTGAGTATCTCCTCCACGTCGCGGTCGTGGAACTCTATCGCCGAGCGTATCAGCGCGCTCTCGTGCTCGTCGATGCCGCCGTCGTCCTCGGCCTCGTCCACGTAGGTCATCAGCTCGTCCTCGGTGATGGCGCGCTCCTGGTCATCGACCTGCGGAATGAGCTTGTGCAGGCCCTTCTTCAGCGCCAGGAAGAGGTAGCTGAACGGGAGCAGCACGCGCGTCAGCACCGACATTATCGGCGCGGCGAAGGCGGCAAACTGCTCGGGCCGCTCCTTGGCCAGCGACTTGGGCGTGACCTCGCCGAATATCAGCACCAGCACGGTCATCACCACGGTGCTGAGCGTGATGCCCGCGTCGCCCCAGTACTGGGTGAACAGCACCGTGGCCAGCGAGGCGGAGGCGATGTTAACGAGGTTGTTGCCTATCAGTATGGCGGTGAGCAGCTCGTCGTAGCGCTCGGCCAGCGAAAGGGTGAGCCGGGCCCTGCGGTCGCCGTTTTCGGCCAGCGACTTGAGGCGTATGCGGTTGATGCTGAGAAAGGCGGTCTCGGTCGCGGAGAAGAACGAACTCATCAGCAGCAGAAGCGCCAGTATGAGGATCTGTAGGCCTGTGTTCATGGAGAAAAAATTCACACTCCTATTGTCGTAAGGGAGGACGGTGTTTTGCCGCCCTGCGGCCCGTGGGCCGCCGAAAAAACGCAAAAAAAGCCTGCCGGACGTCGGGCGCTACAAATAAGCCCGCTCGCCAGCATGCGTCGGAGAACCATATTCACATGATCGGCCCGGTTCCGGTACGTCGTCCACTAAGTCCACTTCCTACAAATTATTATTCAGGATTATACCATGGCGCGCGCAGCTAAGCAAGCGTTTTATGTTAAATATGTCAGGGCTGCGCGGCGCGGGTCGGACGAGGCGCGGCGCACCCGGCGCGCCACTGGCCCGGCGTCATGCCGAAGGCACGCTTGAAGGCCGTGACGAAATGGGGGCAGGAGGCAAACCCGCAGGCGGCGGCCGCCTCCTTTATCGTGAGGTCGCTGAAGCGCAGGTAGCGCTGCGCCGTCTGCAGGCGGAACCCGGTCAGGTAGCTGGAGAACGACACGCCCATGGCCTGATGGAACACCGCCGAAAAGTAGGCCGGCGACAGCCCGGCGGCCCGAGCGGCATCCTGAAGCCGCAGCGGCTGGCGGTAATTGCCCTGTATGTACGCCACGGCCCGCCGTATGGCCTCGCGGGGCGCATCGGACGGCTCCGAAACGCCCGGCGCGTGGCGGCGCAGCAGATACACGCACAGGCACTCCACGCCGCAGCGCACCAGCGTCTGGGCGAGGGGGTCGTCGGGCGCGCCCGCGAACTCGCGGAACACGCGCCGCGTCATGCGCAGCAAGTCGTCCCACTCCGCGCCCCGTGCCTCGGCGCAAAGCGAGCCCGGAGCGTGCTCCAGCTCGCTCAGCAGCGGCTGGCTCAGCCAGGCCGAGGAGAACATCAGGTTGAAGTAGCGTATGTGCTCGCCCGGCCCGTCAGCTGGCAGTGGTAGTCCGAGGGGCGCACCAACTGGATGCTGCCCGCGCCCATGTCGAACAGCGCGCCGTTGACCATGAAGCGCGTCGAGCCCTCGTATATCACCGACAGCTCGTAAAAGCTGTGGAAATGCAGCCGGTTGTTGAACGAGCTGCCGTGCTCGGAATAGCAGTCCCATATGTTGCAATCCCGGCGCTGCAGATAATCCTCCGGCCCCAGCACGCAGAACTGCGGCCTTTCCGTGCCCATGTACATGACCTCCGCGCGTTTTTTGTCTGCCTGGATTATACCAGATGCCGCAGGGCAATGCAATCGCATTTCTGCATTTTACGATTTGCTCATTTTAGTTATGGAAAAGCGGGGATAATGTTGAGTGCGCGCTGCCGCAGTGCTATCATGTGGAAAAAGTTCAAGGAGGCAATTTCGATGAGCGATCTCATAGAGCTGCAAAGGCAGTTCATCAACCTGCGTCTGGGCACGTTCATACACTTTAGCAGCGGCACCATACAGTTCAACACCGGCGATATCGAGGACTGGGAGTACGACCACGAGAACGCCGGCAAGCCGCGCCAGTTCCCCTTCGACGAAAGGGACTGGGACCCTGCAAACATTGACTGCGAGCAGTGGGCCGCCGTCGCCAAAGCCGCCGGCTTCCGCTTTGCCGCCTATACCACCAAGCACCACGAGGGCTTTGCCACCTGGCCGACCCGCTGGTCCGAGCACTGCGTGCGCAACGCGACCAACAAGACCGACGTGGTGGCGCAGTACCTCAAGGCCTTCCGCGCGGCGGGCATCGCGGCCGGACTGTACTTCTCGGTGCTGGACATCACGCGCGGCATAAACCGCAACCGCTGCACCGAGGAGGACAAGCAGTACATCAAGGGGCAGATAACCGAGCTGCTGACCGGCTACGGCGAGATACCCTTCCTCATACTGGACGGCTGGAACGCGCCCTGGGGCGGCCCCTCCTACGATATGCTGCCGTTTGAGGAGCTGGACGCGCTGGTCAAGTCGCTGCAGCCCAACTGCCTGCTGATGAACATCGGCTGGACGAAGGATATAAACGGCACCGACATAATGTTCTTTGAAAACGGCGCGGGCCAGGAGATGCACGCCGGATTCGAGGGCCCGGGCATACTGTGCCAGAAGCTGACGGGCGCGTGGTTTTGGCGCGCCAAGGACGCCGTGACCCCGCCCCGCTCCCATGAGTATCCGCTGGAGCTGGCCGGGCGCTACCTGCCGCACAACGTGAACCTGATAATGAACCTGAGCCCCAACAGGGATGGGCGCATAGACGACAACCTGGCGGCCGAATACGCGCTGCTGGGCAGCAGGTTCGAAATGCCCGCGCCCCTGACCGAGGTGCCGGAGGGTTGGCTCAGGCGCTGACGCCGAATTGCAGAGGGGAATGAGGGGCCGCCTGCCCAAGGGCAGGCGGCCCTTGCGCTGCGCGGTGGGCGCCCGGGCGGCGCGGAGGATGGCTTTCGCCCCGAAAATCGAAATTCGGGCCCAAGCACAAAAAAAGTTGGAAAAAATGTGCCCGAGGGTATTGACAAATGCGCGAAGGAGTGCTATAATTAATTTCGTTGCCACGCTCTACTGCAACAAACCTCACGCGAGGTCATCGGATGCTGATGTAGCTCAGTAGGTAGAGCGCATCCTTGGTAAGGATGAGGTCGCCGGTTCGAATCCGGCCATCAGC
>JBJEUC010000145.1:0-4256 GCA_051883635.1 Candidatus Fimadaptatus sp. | reverse complement strand
ACCTGGCCGGCGTTCAGCGCGGAGCCGCCCGGGCGGTACACGCCGTGGCTGGCCGCGACCTCGCCCACGGCGAACAGCCCGGGCAGGTCGGTCTGCCACCAGCTGTCTATATTCAGGCCGCCGTTATTGTGCTGCGAGCAGAGCGCTATCTCAAGCCTTTCGCGCCCAAGGTCCACGCCCCGGCTCAGGTAGAAGTCTATCGCGGGCTGATTCATGTGCGCCAGGCGCTCTATGGGCGTGCCGAAAAGCGCCCCGGCGCTTTCGAGGTAATCGTGCGCCTCGGGCGAGAGCGCCTCCATGTCGAAGCGGTCGCCCAGCGGGTTGCGGGTAAAGTCCAGGAACACGCGCCGGCCCCTGACCTTCGTTTCATTGTAGACTATCAGGTCGATGAGCGAGGAGCCGTCCTGCGCCTTGCGCGAATCGAAGGGCCACTGGTACCCCTTCAGGAACACGCAGGTGAGGAGCCTGCCCGCGTCCGGGATGTAGTCGGGCAGGAACTCGCGCTCGTCCGACAGGTCCTGCGCGCAGGACACGAACCGCGGCAGCACCTGCATGAACGTGCCCGACACGTTCCAGCGCGGCGCTATCGACGCCAGGCCGTACTGCCACTCGGTCAGGTTCTTGCCGCGCGCCCCGGCCTCAAAGGCGATGCCGCTCATGCCGCTGTGCCCGGCCGGGTAGCAGCTGTCCTGATAGATGCCGGCCGGCCCGCCGGTCGCGTACACCACGTTTGAGCACAGCACGAGCTTGAAGCGGTGCGCCGCGTCGTCCAGCGCGTTCAGGTCCAGGCACAGCAGCCCGCGCACGCGCTCCCGGCCCTCCAGTATCGCAATGACCATGAGCCTGTCCAGTATCGCGATGCCGCGCGCGCGCACGTCGCGCTCCAGCGCCTCGGTCATCTGCCTGCTGGTGAGCGGGCCGGCCGATGTCGCGCGGCGGCGCGGGTCATGGTCGGTCTTGTAGCCTATGTACTCGCCGTAGCGGTTGGTGGGGAATTTGACGCCCATATCGGCCAGGCGCAGGAAGCACTTGGCCGACAGCGCCGCCTCGCACAGCGCGTGGTCGCCGTCCACGCACTGACCGGCGAACAGCGTCATGGCCATCTCACGCACCGAATCGCCGTCGCCGCCCGAGAGCGTGAGCTTGTAATAGGTCTGCTTGTCCGAGCCGGTATTGCGGCTGGTGCCCATGTTCACGCCCTCGGTGATTATGGCAATGTCCGTGCGCCCGCGCGCGTGCAGCCGCCCGGCGCAGCTGAGTCCCGCGCAGCCGGTGCCCACCACGGCCGTATCCAGCACATAGGCGTCCAGCCTTGCGCCGCCTATCTCACACACTGCTCTTTTCATGCGCGCCACCTCATATCGAGCGGATGTTCATGTAGCCGCCGTCCACGTATATCACCTGGCCGGTGGTATAGCTCATGCCGCCGCGCACGAACATGTCCACCACGTTGGCCACGTCCTCGGGCGTGCCCCAGCGGTGTATCGGGAACTGGTCGCCCGCCAGCAGCCGGTCGTACTTTTCCTGCACCTTTGCGGTCATGTCGGTCTTTATCACGCCCGGCTGCACCTCATATACGTATATGCCCTCGCCCGCCAGCCGGTCGGCAAACAGTCGGGTCAGCATCGATATGCCGGCCTTGCTCACGCAGTATTCGGGCCTGTTGGGCGAGGACACCGTGGCCGAGAAGCTGGATATGTTCACTATCACCCCGCGCATGCCCTCGTCGGGCAGCGGCTGGCTGAGCATCTGGTTGGCTACCAGCTGGCTCATGAACATGGTGCCCTTGAGGTTTATGCCGGTCACGTAGTCGAAGGACTCCTCGGTCGCGCTGAGCAGGTCGGTGCGCACCTTGGGCGCGACGCCCGCGTTGTTGACCAGCACGTCCACGCGGCCGTAGCGCCGCACTACCTCGCCCACAAACGCCTCGCGGTCCGCGGCCACGCCTATGCCGCCCGCCATGTAGAACACCTCGGGAGCTGTGTCCGCCTGCGTGGCGCGCAGGGCGTCCAGCGCCCCGGCGCAGTCCGCCTCCGCGCTGCGGCTCATTATGCAGGTGATGAAGCCGGCCTTTATCATGCGCTGTGCGATGGCAAAGCCTATGCCGCGCGTGCCGCCGGTGACTATCGCAACCTTTCTCATATGTGTTTCCTCCTATATTCAATATCGATTCTGCCGCTTATTGCTGCCCCGGAGGGTCCTGCGCGTCCGGGCGTGCCTGAGCCCCTGCGGGCTTTATCGTGCCCGGCAGCGCGCCCCTTCCGCAGGCCCTTAAAAGGGCTTGGGGATAGACCGTAATATTTTCTATTTTCGCACTTAACCAGGCATTTTCCTTTTTGCCGGGTAATGAATGTCGCATTTTAACATGCGTCTGCTATAATATGCATTAATAAGATACCGTGAGGAGGCGCTTCCATGGGAAAGCTCGCCATATTGCCCAACGTAGGCGTACGTCTGGAGGAGCAGCTCAACGTTGCCGGCATAGACACGCCGGATCAGCTCCGCGAAGTGGGCAGCCGGGAGATCTGGCTGCGGCTCAAGCGCATGGATCCCTCGGTCAACCTGACCCGCCTGTACGCGCTGGAAGGCGCCGTGCGCGGCGTGCGCTGGCACAACCTGGACGAGGACACCAAGTCCGCCCTGCGCTCGTTCGCGGCCCAGGCCGAAAGCGAACTCTACCCCGATTGATGTGACCGCCCGTCGCCCGCAGCCCCGCCGACTCGTTCGGGCGGGGCTTGCCTGGCATAAGCCCTGCCCGCCGCAGGAAGATATCTATGGACATGTGCGGCAAAATGCGCTATCATTTACTCACGGCAAAACCAAAGTACGGAGGCGCTTCACATGCAAAGGGAGACCGTAAAGCTGATACCCGGCAGGGACGAGGTATATCTGGACTACTACGGAAACGACGACCGCAGCGCCGTCGCCGATGCCATGCTGGTGATACCCGGCGGCGGCTACGGCGCGGTATGCGCGGATCGCGAGGGCGAGCCCATCGCGCTGGCGTACCTCACGCGCGGGCTCAATGCGTTCGTGCTCCACTACTCGGTGGGCGCTCAGATACGCACTCCACTCGACCCGCTCACCCAGGCCTCGCTGGCCATGCTGCACATACGCTCAAACGCCGCGCGCTACAACATAGACCCCGCGCGCGTGTTCGCGGTGGGCTTCTCGGCGGGCGGCCATCTGACCGGCTCGCTGGCCACGCTGTGGCACAACGCGGAGCTGCAGGCGCGCCTGCCCCGCCAGGGCGCGGACAACCGCCCCACCGGCGCGGTGCTGTGCTATCCGGTCATCTCCTCGGGCGAGCACGGCCACATGGGCTCCTTCTACAACCTGCTGGGCAGCACCGCCCCCGACGCGGCGCAGCTTGAGCGCTTCTCGCTGGAAAAGCACGTCGACTCGCGCACCGCCCCGGCCTTCCTCATGCACACGTTTGACGACGCTCTGGTGCCGGTCGAGAACTCGCTGCTGATGGCGGGCGCGTACTCGCGCGCGCACGTGCCCTGCGAGCTGCACATATACCCGCACGGCCCCCACGGGCTGGCGCTGGCCAACACCCTCACCTGGGGCGGCAACCCCGACATGCTCTGCCCCGCCGCCGCGCGCTGGGTGGACGACTCGGTCGCGTGGATGAGGACGGTCGGCTGAGGGCCCTGCACATTAGCACATCGCGCCGCACGGAGCATCGCGCTTCGGGCGGCGCTTCCTTATATATAGCCCCCCGTGTGCCTAAAGCCCCAGCACCGCCCGCGCCGTGTCCCTGTGCGTATGCGCCTGCCAGGCCAGCGCGCAGCCTGTGTCCATATCAAAGCACAGCATCTGCCCGTACATGCCGCCCTTGCCGTACCAGCCGCCCGCAATGCGGCCGAACTCGTACCCGCGCTCCAGGCACAGCCGCACCCACTCGCGCGAGAGCACCCGCTCGCCCTGCCACACGCCCTCGTCGGCGTACAGGCGGCCCAGCTTGACCATGTCCTCCACGCGCACGAACAGCCCGGTCGCACCCAGGGCGTGGCCGCGCGGGCAGCGGCTCCAGGCCATCTCGCCATAGCGCATCGCACCCATCAGCAGCGGCCTGAGCAGCGTGTCCAGCGGGCGGCCCATCGCGCGCTCGACTATGCGCGACACGATGTAGTAGGCCGCGTCGGTGTACTGCCGCACTGCCCCGGGCTCATGCACCAGCGGTTCGCGCATGGCCAGCGCCAGATAGTCGTCCGACTCATAACCGCCCGCCTCGTCCACGTCTATGTCCA
>JBJEUC010000144.1:0-4297 GCA_051883635.1 Candidatus Fimadaptatus sp. | reverse complement strand
ACCGTCCGCGGCGTGGTCATGAACCCCTGCGATCACCCGCACGGCGGCGGCGAGGGCAAGAGCCCCGTTGGTATGCCTGCTCCCATGTCCCCGTGGGGCAAGCCCACTCAGGGCGTCAAGACCCGCAAGCACAAGAAGTATTCCGACAAGCTCATCGTCAAGCGCGCGGGCAAGAAGTAATTTTCCTGCCTGCGCCCACGGCGGCCTGACCGCCTAAGGCGCAAGGAGCTATCAAGACATCTGGCCGGCCCCATGGCCGGTCGCCCGAGAGGGCAAGTCAAGGAAGGAGAGCCTGACATAAATGAGCAGATCCGTTAAAAAGGGACCTTTTGTGCAGGAAGCCCTTCTCAAGCGCGTCAAGGAAATGAATGCGAACAATGAGAAGAAAGTGCTCAAGACCTGGTCGCGTTCGTCCACGATCTTCCCGGATTTCGTGGGCCACACGATCGCTGTGCACGATGGGCGTAAGCACGTTCCGGTATATGTAACTGAGGACATGGTTGGTCACAAACTCGGCGAGTTCGCCCCCACCCGCACCTTCCGCGGCCATGCCGGCGAAAAGGCTGCGGCTCGCAAGTAACGGAAGGAGTGAAAGTATGGCAACTCGGATGAAAGAAAAGGCCGCGGCGCACAAGGAAACCCGCGACATGCGGCCCAAGGCTCACGCGCGCTATATCCGCATCTCCTCCCGCAAGTGCAAGATCGTGCTCGATCTTATCCGCGGCAAGAGTGTGGACCAGGCGCTCGCGATACTGATGTACACCCCCAAGGCGGCCGCTCCCGTGCTGGAGAAGCTGCTCCGCTCGGCGATAGCCAACGCCGAGAACAACCTGAACATGGATCGTGGCAATCTGTATGTGGCTGAGGTCTATGCCAATCAGGGCCCGACGCTCAAGCGTTATCGCCCCAAGGCTCGCGGCAGCGCGACCCAGATTCTCAAGCGCACCAGCCACCTGACCATCATCCTGGATCAGGCCAAGTAACGGAGGAGGTAAGCAAATGGGCCAGAAAGTTAATCCGCACGGCGCGCGCGTTGGTGTCATCCTGGACTGGAGCACCAAGTGGTATGCCGGTAAGAAGGATTTTTCCGATAATCTGGTGGAAGACTACCAGCTGCGCACGATGCTGAAGGAAAAGCTGAATGCCGCCGGTATCGCTGACATCGACATAGAGCGCAGCACGGGCAAGCTGGTAGTGACCATACACACCGCCAAGCCCGGCATAGTGATAGGCCGCGGCGGCAAGGACGTCGAAGCCATCAAGAAGCAGATCGAGACCATGACCGGCAAGACCTGCTCCCTGAACATCGTCGAGGTAAAGAGCCCCGATACCTGCGCGCAGCTGGTCGCCGAGAACATCGCCCAGCAGCTCGAAAAGCGCGTGTCTTTCCGCCGCGCGATGAAGCAGGTGCTCGGCCGCGCCACCAAGGCGGGCGCCAAGGGTATCAAGACCAAGGTCTCCGGCCGTCTGGGCGGCGCTGAAATAGCGCGCAGCGAAGGCTACCATGATGGTTCCATCCCGCTGCAGACCCTGCGCGCCAACATCGACTACGGTTTTGCTGAGGCGCACACCGGCTACGGCCGCATCGGCGTGAAGGTTTGGATTTACAAGGGACAGGTGCTGCCCAAGACTAAGAAGCCGCTTCCTGTCAAGGCAGAAGGAGGAAGATAAGCCATGTTGATGCCCAAGAGAGTAAAGCGCCGCAAGGTTATGCGCGGCCGCATGAAGGGCAAGGCCCAGCGCGGCAATTTCCTGGCTTACGGCGACTATGGTATAGTGGCGCAGCAGCCCGGTTGGATAACCTCCAACCAGATAGAGGCCAGCCGTATCGCGATGACCCGTTTCGTAAAGCGCGGCGGTCAGGTCTGGATAAAGATTTTCCCGGATAAGCCCATCACCGAAAAGCCCGCTGAGACCCGAATGGGTTCCGGTAAGGGTTCCCCCGAGTACTGGGTCGCGGTGGTAAAGCCGGGCCGCGTACTCTTCGAGATGAAGGACGTGAGCGAGGCCGATGCGCGCGAGGCGCTGCGTCTGGCGGCTCACAAACTCCCGATAAAGACCAAGTTCATCAAGCGGGAGAATATCACAGAAGCGGGTGGTGAGGGTTAATGAAAGCTAAAGAGCTGATGGAAAAGACTACGCCCGAGCTTAACGAGCAGATAAAGGAACTGAAGGCCGAACTGTTCAACCTTCGCTTCCAGCTGGCCACCGGGCAGCTTCAAAACACCATGGCGATAACTGAGTGCAAGCGCAATATTGCCCGCGCAAAGACCATCGTGCGCGACCGTGAATTGAAGGCACAGGCCTGATGGAAGGAAAGGAGGCTCGTCAAGTGTCCGAGCAGAGAGGTAATCGCAAGACCCGCGTTGGCGTCGTCGTATCCGATAAGATGGACAAGACCATCGTAGTGGCGATACGCGAGCGCGTTCAGCACAGCCTGTACGGCAAGATAATGAACCGCACTGTCAAGTTCAAGGTTCATGATGAGAACAACGAGTGCGGCGTAGGTGACAAGGTGCGCGTGATGGAGACTCGCCCGCTTTCCAAGGAAAAGCGCTGGAGGATGGTCGAGATCATAGAGAAGGCCAAGTAAGCACGGCCTTTAGCCATTAACATGCCCGATACTGGAGGCGCGATTGGGCGCCGGCCAGGGTGCCGCGGATCTTGTGCGGCGCCAAGCATAAGGAGGGACAAATAGCAAATGATTCAACCGCAAACGCGCTTGAAAGTGGCCGACAACACTGGGGCCAAGGAGATCATGTGCTTCCGCGTACTGGGCGGTTCGTTCCGTCAGAGCGGCAGCGTTGGCGATGTTATAGTCGCGTCTGTTAAGACGGCGACACCCGGCGGCGTTGTAAAGAAGGGCGACGTCGTCAAGGCGGTCATAGTGCGCACGCACAAGCAGTACCGCCGCGCGGACGGCACCTACATCCGTTTCGACGATAACGCGGCCGTCATAATAAACGACCAGAAGCAGCCCAGGGGCACCCGCATATTCGGGCCTGTGGCGCGCGAGCTGCGCGACAAGGACTACATGAAGATTGTGTCCCTGGCGCCCGAAGTGCTGTAAGGAGGTGCCGCAGTTATGAACGCTAAGAAGAAGTTGGGCATCAAGACCGGCGACACCGTAGTAGTAATCACCGGCAAGCAGGCCCCCAAGCTGGTGGACGGCAAGCCGCAGTACACCACCGGCAAGGTCACCAAGGCCTACCCCGCGACCGGCCGCATAATCGTTGAGGGCGTGAACGTTGTGACCCGCCATCAGAAGCCCCGCGGACAGGGCATGCCTGGCGGCATAATTCACAAGGAAGCCCCCATCGACGCGAGCAACGTAATGCTGCTGTGCTCTAAGTGCAACAAGCCTACGCGCATAGCATATAAAGTTCTCGAAGATGGCACGAAGGTTCGCTACTGCAAGAAGTGCGGCGCGACCTTCGAGAAGTGATCGAGAAGGAGGTAAGCACAGTGGCAAGACTGAAGGATAAGTACCTCAATGAGGTAGTTCCGGCGCTCAAGCAGAAGTTCGGCTACACGAACGTAATGCAGATACCGCGCCTTGAGAAGATAGTCATCAACATGGGCCTGGGCGATTGCAAGGACAATTCCAAGTCCATGGAGATAGCCGTAAACGAGCTGGCGACCATAGCCGGTCAGAAGCCCCTGGTGACCAAGGCCAAGAAGTCCATCGCTAACTTCAAGGTCCGCGAAGGCATGAACGTTGGCGCCAAGGTCACCCTGCGCGGCGAGCGCATGTACGAGTTCACTGACAAGCTGGTCTCTATCGCCCTGCCCCGTGTGCGCGACTTCCACGGCGTTTCCGCCAAGGCCTTCGACGGCCGCGGCAACTACGCTCTGGGTGTACGCGAGCAGCTGATCTTCCCCGAGATCGAGTACGACAAGGTAGAGAAGATCCGCGGCATGGAGATGATCTTCGTCACCACCGCCAAGACTGACGAAGAAGCCAAAGAACTGCTGCGCCTGCTGGGCATGCCGTTCGCTCAAGCGTAATATAGGAGGTAGAACAAAGTGGCTAAGACTAGCATGAAGATCAAGCAGCAGAGGACGCCCAAGTTCTCCACCCGTGCGTATACGCGCTGCCGCATCTGCGGTCGCCCGCACTCTGTCTTGAGGAAATACGGCATCTGCCGCATCTGCTTCCGCGAGCTGGCTTACAAGGGCCAGATTCCGGGTGTCAGGAAGGCCAGCTGGTAACAAGGGTTTACGGAAGGAGGTTACAACATGCTCGTAAACGATCCCATAGCAGATATGCTTACTCGCATCCGCAACGCCCAGATTG
>JBJEUC010000143.1:0-4300 GCA_051883635.1 Candidatus Fimadaptatus sp. | reverse complement strand
CGTGGCGATAATCATAAACGCAGGCAGCAACCTGATATTCGGCGAGATATCGTTTGTGACCAACGCCGCCGGCAGCATACTGCAGCTGGCGGTGTCGCTGGACTACTCGGTGTTCCTGCTGCACCGCTTCGAGGAGTGCCGCCGCGAGACCGGCGACGCGCGCGAGGCGATGATAAACGCGCTGTGCATGTCCACCGGCTCCATCGCCTCCAGCGGCCTCACCACGGTGATAGGCTTTCTGGCGCTGGCGCTGATGCGCTTCAAGCTGGGCCCCGACCTGGGGCTGGCGCTGGCCAAGGGCGTGGGCATAAGCCTTGTGACCGTGTTCCTGTTCATGCCGGCGCTCACGCTCAGGACGTACCCGCTCATCGACCGCACCACCCACCGGCGCTTTACGCCCGGATGCCGCGGCCTGGGGCGCATGGTGTACCGCGTGATGATACCCATGGCCTGCGCATTCGCGCTGGTGATAGCGCCCAGCTACATCGCCGCGGGCTCCAACTCGTTCTATTACGGCGCCAGCCACATGTTCGGCCCGGAGACCCAGCTGGGCGCGGACACCGCCGCGATAGAGGATGTGTTCGGCAAGAGCGACACCTACGTGCTGCTGGTGCCCCGGGGCGACACGGCGCGGCAGAGGCAGCTCTCGGACGAGCTGCAGGAGCTTGACGCGGTCACGGGCGTTGTATCGTTCGTGGACAGCGCGGGCGCCGAGATACCGCCCGAATACCTGGAGGAGGACACGCGCCGCCTGCTGCTGAGCGACAGGTACAGCCGCATGGTGATATCGGTCGACGCCGACTACGAGGGCGAGGAGACCTTCGCGCTCATAGAGAGCGTGCGCCGGATAGCGCAGAGCTACTACCCCGACGAATACCACCTGGCCGGCGAGGGCGTGAGCACCTACGACCTGATGCTCACCGTGACCAGCGACATGCAGAAGGTCAACCTCATCGCGATAGGCGCGGTGTTCCTGGTGCTGCTGGCCATGATGCGCTCGATAGCGCTGCCGGTCATGCTGGTGCTGAGCATAGAGACGGCCATATGGATAAACCTGAGCGTGCCGTACCTGAGCGGGCAGGCGCTGTTCTACATCGCCTATCTCATAATAAGCTCGGTACAGCTGGGCGCGACGGTCGATTACGCGATACTGATGACCGACCGCTACCGCGAGCTGCGCGCGCGCCTGCCCAAGCGCGACGCGATAGTCGAGACCGTGGCCAGCTGCACCGTGTCGATACTCACCTCTGGCAGCGCGCTGACCGTGGTGGGCTTCCTGATGGGCATGCTGTCCACCCACGGCCTGCTCAAGCAGCTGGGGTATCTGCTGGGCCGGGGCACGCTGTGCTCGATAGCGATAGTCATGTTCGTGCTGCCCGGCCTGCTGTACATATTCGACCGGCTAGTCGTCAGCCCGCACAGGCGCTTTACCCCGCCCGCGCCGGACAGTCAGGCATGATGTTACGGAGGTGTTTGATATATGAAATGCAATAAAGCTCATATAAAGAGGATGCTCGCGCTGGCAACGGCGCTCACGTTGGCAGCGTCGCTCATGCTGGCGGCCGTCCCCGCCGCCGCCCGCTCAGCCGACAAGGAGGAAGTGGTGTACGCAACGACCGACGCGTCGGGCACCGCCGAGGGCGTCTACGTGGTCAACATATTCGGCGCGGGCGACGTGACCGACTACGGCGAGTATTCCTCGGTGCGCATGATGAACACCGAGGACGCCATCTCCCAGGCGGACGGCGTTGTGACCTTCTCATCGGACGCGGAGCGCGTCTATTACGAGGGCGTGATGGACGGCGCGCAGCTGCCCTGGCTCATAAGCGTGCGCTACTACCTGGACGGCGAGGAGCTTGAGCCCAACGAGATAGCCGGGCGCGCAGGCCAGGCGCGCATATCGATAGGCATCGCCCGCAATCCCGGGTGCGCGGGCGACTTCTTCGACGCCTACACGCTGCAGCTGAGCCTTGCGCTGGATACGGCCATTTTCACCTCGATAAGCGCCCCCGGCGCTACCGAGGCCAACGTGGGCAGCCTCAAGCAGCTCACCTACATAGTGCTGCCTGGCAATGAGCGGCAGATAGACATCGAGGCCCAGTGCAGCTGCTTTGAGATGGACGCCATATCGATAAACGGCGTGCGCATGGACCTGGAGATAGACCCCGACACCGGCGCGCTGGACGACGCGGTGAACGACATAGTGGACGCGATAGTGCAGCTGGACGACGGCGCGCAGGCGCTCAGCGACGGCGCAGTGGAGCTAAAGAGCGGCGCGCAGGACGCTTACGACGGTGCGGTGGAGCTCAAGGACGGCGCGCAGGCGCTTTTGGACGGCATAGTGGAGCTTGACGGCCATTCGCAGGAGCTGGCCGACGGCGCCAGGAGCATATTCGAGGCCCTGCTGACTGCGGCCAACGACCAGCTCGAGGAGTCCCGGGCCGACTTCGAGGAGCTGGGCATAGAGCTGAATGCGCTCACCGTGGACAACTACGCCACCGAGCTGGAGCGGCTCATGAGCGAGCTGCTGAGCAAGGTCGACGACAAGGTGTACGCCGAAGCCGACCGCACGCTCGAGGAAAAGGTGCGCGCCGCCGTCCACGACGAGGTGGCCGCCCAGGTCGAGGCCGCCGCGCGGGAGCAGGTGCGCGACAAGGTCGAAGCCGCAGCCGCCGCCCAGGCCCGGCCACAGGTGGAGGCCGCCGTGTACGCCCAGGTGGAGCGCATGGTGACCGAGGGCGCGCGCGCCCAGGTGCAGGCCAAAGTTGAGCCGATAGTCGAGGCGCAGGTGCGCGCCAAAGTGACCGAGGGCGTGCGCGCGCAGCTCACCCAGGCGCTCACCAGCGGCGACGCCGCCACGCTGGACGCGCTGGTGGAGGCCAGGCTCGGCTCCGACGAGGTACAGGCACAGATAAGCGCCGCCGTGGAGCAGCAGATGGCCTCGGACGAGGTGCAGGCGCAGATAGATGCGCAGCTCTACGCGCTGGTACACGCCCAGGTCGAGCAGGCTTACTCCGAGACCCTGCGCGCCGGCGTGACCGAGGCGGTGCGCGCGCGGATACGCGCCCAGCTCTCCGCGCTGAGCGAGGAGGAGATAAGCGCGCTGACCGAGCAGAAGCTGCAAAGCGCCGATATACAGGCGCAGATAAGCGCCCAGGTCGCAGCGCAGCTGGCTTCCGAGGACATAGCGGCCCAGATAGACGCGCAGACTCAGGCGCAGCTGGCCCAGGTCTCCGAATCCGTGCGTGCGGCCGTGACCGAGGAGGTGCGCGCCGGGGTCGAAGCCGCCGTGACCGAGGAGGTGCGCCAGCAGCTGCGCGCGCAGCTGGAGCAGCAGGGCGTGGAGGACACCGACGCCGCGCTGGCCGCGCAGATGGGCAGCGCGGAGACCAAGGCGCTCATATCCGCCCAGGTGCTCGAGCGCATGGCGGGCGAGGACGTCGCCGCGCAGATAGAGTCCGCTGCCGCCGAGCAGATAGCCGCCGCCGAGCCGCAGGTGCGCCAGCAGGTGTATGCCGCCTTTGAGGAGAGCGCGCGCACGCAGGTGACCGACGCGGTACGCGCGCAGATACGCGCCCGGCTCACGGCGCCCAGCGAGGAGGAGCTGAGCGCCCTGGTCGAGGAGAAGCTGCAAAGCGCCGAGGTGCAGGCCGAGATAGACGCGCAGGTGCGCGAGCGCATGGGCGCGGAGGACACTCAGGCGGCCATCGAGGCCGAAACGCGCGCGCAGATGCAGTCGCCCGAGCTGCGCGCCCAGGCCGAAAGCGCCGCCCGGCTCAAGGTCCAGGGCGAGGTCGAGGCCGCCGTGCGCGCGCAGATACGCTCCCAGCTCACCGCGCTCAGCGCCGAGGAGGCCGCCGCGCTGGTCGAGGCGCAGCTGGCTTCTCAGGCGGTACAGGCGCAGATAGATGCGCTGACCGCGCAGCAGATGGCCTCCGATGAGGTACAGAGCACGCTCTCCGCGCAGGTGGACGCGCAGATGGCCACCGAGGAGGTGCAATCGCTGATAGCCGCGCAGCTGGCCCAGCAGAAGGCCTCCTCCCGGGTCGTAAACCTCATCGCCAGCGAGACCGCAAAGCAGCTGGCCTCCGACGAGGTCAAGTCCGCCATTGCCGCCAATATCGAGGCGCAGATGGCTTCCGAGGAGGTGCAAGCGCTCATCGACGCCAACATCGCCGAGCAGATGGCCTCCGACGACATCGCCGAGATAATCGACACAAACATCGCCGAGCAGAAGCTGGGCAGCGAGTACCTGAGCAGCGTGGCCGAGGCGCTGGAGGCCAACGGCGTGAACGGCGAG
>JBJEUC010000142.1:0-4302 GCA_051883635.1 Candidatus Fimadaptatus sp. | reverse complement strand
TGGAGTGCGGCTGCCGTGCAGCCGCACGGAACACTGGGCGCGTAAGCGCACAGTGAGGAGCCGGAAATCGCAATCCCCCTGGCCCTCCTTGGCCGCCGGAGGCTGCCACACGGCTGCTGCCGCAGCCATAAGCGGCGCAAGAACGCTGTTGCGAAAGCCGCAAAGTAACGGAATAACGCAGAGCAACACACCTAGCCCTTTACCCCTGCGGCAGCGCACCGCGTTATCACGCGCCGCCCCGCCGCCTCCTCAAATACAATAGAAAAATCGCAGCCAGACCCCCCTCCGGCTGCGATTTTCCCACATCAGCTTATGCCCTATCCACACTCCGCGTGGCCACCAGATCCACCCCGGTGCCGCATATGTCGCGCATAACGACATCCCCAATGCCCACCGGCGCCTCGACGCGGCAGGCGCGGATGGCCCTGAGCGCCTCGGGTATCCGCGACTTGGGTATCACGCCCTGGGTCTTGACCGAGCATAGCGGCAGCCTGCCGCCGCTCACAAACACGCTGGAAGTCACGGTGCGCATGGGATTGGTGAACTCCTGCTGCGCATACTTCGCGCCGCGCGGACAGGTGTTGCCCTTCACGGTCAGCTCGCCGCCGTCGTTAGTGACCGTCAAGCGGCAGCCCATCGGGCAGACTATGCACGTCATTTCACGAGTTTCCATATGCGCTCCTCCTTACGCCTGCTCGGCGCATATCTCTATGTCGCCGCCAGCAGGTATGTCCACCGTCACCTTTTCCATCTCGCCGGGAGTCATTATCTGCTTTTTGCGCGAAAGCAGCTCCACCCCGTCGCATTTTACTACCAGGCGCGCGGGCTTTACCACCCCGCCCACGCGGAAGTAGAGGTCCACCTTGCCGCCAGCCGCCGCGCTCAGGCGCTGCGGCACCACGTAGCGCACGCTGCCCGCGGGCTTCACGCGCCGCGTGGAGACGGCCGTATCCTGCGCACCCAGCGCGTAGGCCGCCGCCGACCTGCCCGCCAGTATCGCCTCCGCGCTCACGTTGTCGACCAGGTCGTGTACATGCAGCACGTTTCCGCAGGCGAACACGCCCGGTATCGAGGTCTGACGCGTCTCGTCCACCACCGCGCCCGAGGTCACAGGGTCCATCTCGATGCCGGCGGCACGGCTCAGCTCGTTTTCGGGTATCAGGCCCACCGAGAGCAGCAGCGTGTCGCAGGCGATGTCGAACTCGGTGCCGGGTATCGGGTTGCGCGTGGCGGGGTCCACCTCGGCTATCGTGACGCCGGTCACGCGCTCGCGGCCGTGTATCGCGGTCACGGTGTGGTTGAAGCGCAGCGGTATGTCGTTGTCCACCAGGCACTGCACTATGTTGCGGTTGAGGCCCGAGGAGTACGGCATCAGCTCGCAGACCATCTTGACCTTCGCGCCCTCCCAGGTCATGCGGCGCGCCATGATGAGGCCTATGTCGCCCGAGCCCAGTATCACCACCTCGCGCCCGGGAAGGTACCCCTCCATGTTGCACAGGCGCTGCGCGCAGCCCGCCGTGTAGACGCCCGCCGGGCGCGTGCCGGGTATGTTGAGCGCGCCGCGAGTGCGCTCGCGGCAGCCCATCGCCAGCACCACCGCGCCCGCGCGCAGCGTGAGCAGGCCGCGCGTGGCGCACATGGCCGTCACCACGCGCTCGGGCGAGACCTCCAGCACCATCGTGTCGGTGAGCACCTCTATGTCGGTCCTGCGCAGCTCCGCGATGAAGCGGCCCGCGTACTCGGGGCCGGTGAGCTCCTCGCCAAAGAAGTGCAGGCCGAAGCCGTTGTGTATGCACTGCTGCAATATGCCGCCCAGGTCGTGATCGCGCTCCAGCACCATCACCTTCGCGCCGGCCCTGTGCGCCTCCAGCGCCGCAGCCAGACCCGCCGGGCCGCCGCCTACCACGATTACATCGAAATCATTCATCGCAACCGACCTCCCCCAGTTTTCCGGCCACCATGTACGACCCGCCGCCGAACTTGGTCAGGCTCTCCATGGGCACGTTCAGCTCACGGCTGAGTATCTCCATCACGCGCGGCGAGCAGAAGCCGCCCTGGCAGCGCCCCATGCCCGCGCGGGTGCGGCGCTTGACTCCGTCCACCGTGGTCGCGCCGCGATGGATGGCGTCCACTATCTCGGCCTCGGTCACGGTCTCGCAGCGGCAGATGATGCGGCCGTATAGCGGATTCTCCGCATAGGCGGCGGCGCGCTCCTCGGCGTCCATCAGGCGGAAGGGCTTTTTGTGCTCGCGCACATAGACCGCGTCCGGGCGCTCGGTCACGTCCGCGCCGGCCTCGCCCAGCAGCGCGCGCACGTACTCGGCTATCGCGGGCGCGCTGGACAGGCCCGGCGAGCATATGCCCGCGGCGTGTATGAAGCGCGCGTTGCGCTCGCTGGGGCGGATGATGAAGTCGCCGGTGGAGGGCTGCGCGCGCACGCCCGCAAACGACGTTATCACCTGCCTCAGGCCCAGCGAGGGCACAGAGCGCAGCGAGAGGCGCTTGAGCTCGGCCATGCCCTCGGGCGTGGTCTGGGTGTCGTTCTTCTCGCAGTGGTCGTTGGCCGTGGGCCCGGCGAATATGTTGCCGTCCACCGTGGGCGAGACCAGCACGCCCTTGCCCAGACGGCTGGGCGTCTGGAATATGACCGTGCCCACGCACAGCGCCTGCTTGTCCAGCAGCATGTACTCGCCCTTGCGGGGAGTTATCGCAAAGCTGTCGTCGCCTATCAGACGCGCCACCTCGTCGGCGTACACGCCCGCCGCGTTCACTATGTAACCGGCCTTGACCGCGCTGCCGTCCTCAAATGTCACGGTGAACGCGTCGCCTTCCTCAATGGCGACGGCGCGCTTGCGCAGCAGTATATCCACGCCGTTTGCGCGGGCGTTCTCGCTCAGCGCGATGGTCAGCTCGTAGGGGCAGGTTATGCCCGCCGTGGGGGCCCACAGCGCCGCAGTGACCTCGCCCGAGAGCGCGGGCTCCAGCTCGCGGGCGCGCTCGCCCGTGATCATCTCCAGCCCGGGCACGCCGTTTGCGCGTCCGCGCTCCATGAGGTTGTTCAGCTCGCGCTCGTCCTCCTCGCCAAAGGCGATGACGAACGAGCCCACGCGCAGCAGCGGCACGTTCAGCGTCTCGCACATGTCGTCGAACATCTCGTTGCCGCGCACGTTGAGACGTGCCATCAGCGTGCCGGGCACGCAGTCGTAGCCCGCGTGCACAATGGCGCTGTTGGCGCGGCTGGCGCCCATGGCCACATCGTCGCGGGCCTCGGCCAGGGCGACCCTGAGTCCCGTATGCGACAGCTCGCGCGCTATCGCGCAGCCGGTCACTCCCGCGCCGATTATCAGCACGTCGTACCGATCGTTTCGCATCTAACATTCCCTCCGCTTAATAGTATGAATGCGTGCTCCACCGCCCGGCATGGCCCGGGCACAATTATAGCCATGGCAAACAACCCGCCTGAGCGGGTCTGCCACGGCTTCTCTTAATCTCTGCCATGCATATACTATTTTACGACACGACTGTATTTTTTACGCATGTAACGGGTTGTATCCTCGTTAACTATTGACCCATTTCGACATTTTCGTTCCAGAGTTCGGCGCTGCTGGTCGAAACGGCCAGCGCGCCCGCCGCCAGCGCGCCGCGCACCTCGGCAAGGGTCGTCACCATGCCGCCGGCGATTATGGGCTTTGCCAGCTCGCCGCGCATGAAGCGAATCGCCTTGGGCGCCAGCCCCGGCAGCACCTCCACCATGTCGCACTCCGACGCGCGCAGCAGCCGCACCCCGTTTATCAGGCTCTGTGAATCCATCAGGAACATGCGCTGCACGGTGTACAGCCCGCGCTCGGAGGCGCGGCGTATCAGCGGCGCGCGCGTAGATATCACTCCGTCCGGCAGTATCGCCTGCGCGCAGTAGTCCACTGCGGCCGCGTCGCGCCCCAGCCCCTCTATCAGGTCCAGGTGCAGCAGCACGCGCTTGCCCGAATCCTGCGCGGGCCTGACGCGCTCCCTTAGCCCCAGCAGCGTGCCGCCCAGCATGAATATCACCCGCGCGCGCGAGGCGCAGGCCATTTCAAGCCCCGCGTCGTCGCGCACGGCGGCAATTATCCGGCTCCGTGCCATGTCATCGATAAGCGCGCTCATACGCAATTCCTCCAAACGTGTTGTGGGCGGGCAGGGCCGCGCCGCCGCTGAAAGCCCTGCCGCAAACGTCGGTCGGCGCTCCCGCGCGGCTTCCCTCCGGGCGCGGGCCGTCCTGCCCGGCGAGCCGCAGCTGCATCGCCCGCATCCCTGTGCATATAC
>JBJEUC010000141.1:0-4325 GCA_051883635.1 Candidatus Fimadaptatus sp. | reverse complement strand
GGCGTGGGCACCAAGCTCAAGCTGGCCTTCCTCACCGGCCGCCACGACACCGTGGGCATAGACTGCGTGGCCATGTGCGTAAACGACGTGGTATGTCAGGGCGCTATGCCGCTGTTCTTCCTCGACTATCTGGCCACCGGCAACCTCAAGCCCGACCTGGCGGCGACCATAGTGCACGGCGTGGCCGAGGGCTGCCTGCAGGCGGGCTGCGCGCTGATAGGCGGCGAGACCGCCGAGATGCCCGGCTTCTATCCCGAGGGCGAGTACGACCTGGCGGGCTTCTGCGTGGGCATGGTGGACAGGGCGCAGGCCATCAACGGCAGCGGCATACGCGCGGGCGATACGCTGGTGGGCCTGGCCTCCTCGGGCGTGCATTCCAACGGCTTCTCGCTGGTGCGCCGCCTGCTGGTCAACGAGGATACCGACCTCAACGCGCATGTGGACGAGCTGGGCTGCTCGCTGGCCGACGAGCTGCTGCGCCCCACCCGCATATACGTGCGCACGATAAAGGAACTCATCTCCCGCTTCACGATAAAGGGCATAGCCCACATCACCGGCGGCGGATTCATAGAGAACATACCGCGCATACTGCCCGACGGCCTCACCGCGCGCATAGACCGCGGCTCCTGGCCCGTGCAGCCCATATTTAAGATGATGCAGCGCATAAGCGGCATGGAGGACGAGCAGATATACAACACCTTCAACATGGGCATAGGCATGGTGCTGGCCGTGGACAGCGAGGAGGCCGACGCGGTGGTATGCGCGGCCAATTCGCTGGGCGAGAAGGCGTTCGTGATAGGCGAAGTCATCGCAAGCAAGGACGGCGGCAAGGGAGTGAAGCTCGCATGAAGAAGATAGTCGCCATGGTATCGGGCGGCGGCACCAATCTTCAGGCGATATTCGACGCCATCGACCGCGGCGAGATAGACGCCGAGGTTACGCTGGTGATATCCTCGGCGCGCAAGGCCTACGCGCTGGAGCGGGCGCGCGCGCGGGGCATACCCACGCTGGCGCTGCCGATGAAGGCCTTCGCCACGCCCGAGGAATGCCAGGCGGCGCGGCACCGCGCGCTGGTGGAGGCCCAGCCCGACCTCATCGTGCTGGCCGGGTATCTGGGCATACTGGGCGCGGAGACGATACGCGCGTTCCCCGGCCGCATACTCAACATCCATCCGGCGCTCATACCCTCGTTCTGCGGCAAGGGCATGTACGGCCATCATGTGCATGAGGCGGCGCTTAAGTACGGCGTGAAGGTATCGGGCGCGACGGTACACTTCGTTTCGGAGGACATAGACGCGGGCCCGATAGTGTTCCAGGGCAGCGTGCCGGTGGAGGAGGGGGATACCCCCGATACGCTGGCGGCGCGCATACTGCCGGTGGAGCACACGCTCCTGCCCGAGGCGGTCAGGCTGTTCTGCCAGGACAGGATAGTCATTGACGGGCGCAGGGTGAAGATACTGCCGCCTGAGGAGGCAAAGGCATGAAGCTGGCAAGGCTGGACAGCGAGATAGGCCGCGCGCAGAACGCCTACGACGTGTTCGTGGCGCTGGACGACGCCGGCAAGCGCGTGGGCAAATGCTCGATAGTGCCCTACAAGGCCGACGAGCTGCTGCCCGACTGTCCGTTCAACATATTCATCGACCTGGACGGCACGCTGGAGAGCATGGACATGCTCATAGGCGCGGCGCTGGCCTCGGCCGCGGTGGTACACAGGCGCTATCCGCGCCTGGACGCGCGCGTGTACGCCGGCTGCGCGCCCGACGACCGGGGGCTGATGGACCTGCTGAGCTTCTACGGCTTTGCGATGGACGACCGCGAGATAGGCATGGTGAAGCAGCTCTATTCCGACCCGTTCGACGCGGAGCTGCCGCAGGGCATGAGCTATATCGAGGACGCTCTGGAGAGCCGGGAGGACAGTCGCCGCACGCTGGAGCGCATAAACCGCACCTTCGGCGAGAGCCGCAGCGAGGAATGGCTGGAGCGGCTCAAGCGGGAGCCGGGCTTCCGCCGCGTGGCCGTGATAGACATAAACGGCCCGGTGGGCGAGATGCTGGTATATCAGATGGACCGGCTGGGCATAGTCGCAATGCTGGTAGTGGACGAGCGGGCGCGCCATAAGGGCGTGGCGCAGTTCCTGCTCGAGTGCGCGCGCATACACTTCCTCTCGCTGGGGCTGGGCTACGCGCGCGCCGACGTATGGGAAAGGCTCATTCCCGCGCGCAGGCTGTTTGAGCGCTGCGGGTACTTTGCCAAGGGGGATACGTGGTACTTCCCCGGATTTATGATGCGCAAGACGGAGGACAGAATGTCATGATTAAGAGAGCTCTTATAAGTGTTTCCGACAAGACTGGCATAGTTGAACTGGCGCGCGCGCTGACCGATATGGGCGTTGAGATACTGTCCACGGGCGGCACGATGAAGGCGCTGAGCGCGGCCGGCGTGCCCGTGACCTCGGTGAGCGACATCACCGGCTTCCCGGAGTGCCTGGACGGGCGCGTAAAGACGCTGCATCCGGCGATACACGCGGGCCTGCTGGCCATGCGCTCCAACCCCGAGCACATGCGCCAGATAGAGGAGCTGGGCATAAAGCCCATCGACATGGTCGTGATAAACCTCTACCCCTTCCGTCAGACCATTGCAAAGCCCGGCGTAAAGTTTGAGGAAGCGATAGAGAACATAGACATAGGCGGCCCCACGATGATACGCGCCGCCGCCAAGAACTGGCAGGACGTGGCCGTGGTCGTCGACCCCGCCGACTACGATACGGTGCTTGAGCAGCTGAGGGCGAGCGGCGAGGTCAGCCGCGAGACCAAGCTCAGGCTGTGCTACAAGGTGTTTGCGCATACGGCGCAGTATGACAGCATGATATCCGGCTACCTGTACAAGCAGCTGTCGGGCGAGCCCATGTTCCCGCCCACGATGACGCTGGCCTACGAAAAGGTGCAGGACATGCGCTACGGCGAGAACCCGCATCAGGCGGGCGCGTTCTACCGCGAGCTGAACGCCACGCCCGGCTGCCTCACCGACGCCGAGCAGCTGCACGGCAAGGAGCTGTCCTATAACAACATAAACGATACCAACGGCGCGCTGGATCTGCTGCGCGAGTTCGAGGGCACGGCGGTAGTGTGCTGCAAGCACGCCAATCCCTGCGGCGTGGGCGTGGGCGAGACCGTGTATGACGCCTACATGAAGGCCTACACCGCCGATCCCATGTCGGTGTTCGGCGGCATAGTCGTGACCAACGCCGTGATAGACCAGGCCACCGCCGAGGAGATGCACAAGATATTCCTCGAGATAATCGTGGCCCCCGACTTCACGCCCGAGGCGATAAAGACCCTCACCTACAAAAAGCCCAGCCTGCGACTGCTCAAGCTGGACACCACCCACCGCGCGTATCCCGAGGGCGCGCTGGACATGAAGAAGGTCGCCGGCGGCATGCTGATGCAGCAGGTGGACGATAAGCTCTTCAAGACCCGCGAGCAGCTGATATCCGACGCGCAGGCCGCGCTGGAGGACAAGGTGCACAAGGAGCACTTCAAGGCCGCGCGCAAGGCCGACGCCGACGCGCCCAAGGCCCGGCTGGAGGCCGCGATAGCCGACGGCGTAAAGGCCGAGGTCGAGGCGACCATGGCCCGCCGCACCGCCAATATCATAGAGGTGGACGGCATGGCCTGGGAGGTCGTGACCGAGCGCAAGCCCACCGCGCAGGAGATAGAGGACATGAAGCTGGCCTGGCGCATAGTCAAGCACACCAAGTCCAACGGCATCGCGATAGCCAAGGACGGCCAGTCTCTGGGCATAGGCCCGGGCCAGACCAACCGCATATGGCCCACCGAGATGGCCATAGCGCGCTCCGGCGAGCGCGTAAAGGGCGCGGCGCTGGGCTCGGATGCCTTCTTCCCCTTCGACGACTGCACCAAGGCGGCGGCGGCGGCCGGCATAACCGCGATAATACAGCCCGGCGGAGCGGGCAACGATCAGGACTCCATCGACGTATGCAACGCCAACGGCATCGCGATGGTGTTCACCGGAATGAGGCACTTCCGCCACTAAGCGGCAATCGGGCCCGGTCGTATGGCCGGGCCTTGGTTGCTTGCAGGGCGGACATGCGCCGCCCGCAGGCGCAATACAGGCGGGCCAGATCGGCCCGAGCCGAACATACAGCCCCCACGCCCCGGGCATGTGGCCGGGCGCGGGCGCAGGAGGTAACGGATATGAAGGTACTTGTGATAGGCGGTGGCGGGCGCGAGCACGCCATCTGCTGGAAGCTGAAGCAGTCGCCGCGCGTGACCGAGCTGCTGTGCGCGCCGGGCAACGGCGGCATT
>JBJEUC010000140.1:0-4333 GCA_051883635.1 Candidatus Fimadaptatus sp. | reverse complement strand
GAGCTTATTTATTACGGAATTAACGAGCGCCGGACGGCCCCCGAATGAGCCTCCCCGCGCCGCCCGGACGGCCCCGTGCAGCCGTATCCCCGCCGCCCGCGAAGCTGCTCCGCCGCGCGGAAAACAGGGGGAAACTCCACATGCGCGGAGCTTATTTATTACGGAATTAACGAGCGCCGGACGGCCCCGTATGAGCCTACCTGCGCCGCCCGAACGGCCCCGTGCAGCTGCATCGCTGCCGCCCGCGAAGCCGCTCCGCTGCGCGGAAAGCCCGCCTCTCTGCCCAGCCCGGCATTGATGAGCCGCCGCCCCGACGGCGGTAGGCGGGGCAAGCGTCCGGGCCCTCCGCCCGGGTCTGCGGGCAAAACAAGACCCGGGGAGGCAGCCTGTGCCGCCTCTCCGGGTGCGGGTCAGAGTATCGCGTCGGTTATGCAGTTGTACCACTCGACGTAGGTCGTGCCGTTTATGCTGAGCCGCTCGTTGCCGGGCAGCAGCTCGCTCCAGAGCCCGCCGTAGCGCTCCCGGGCCCAGTCGTCGCGGTTGAACCTGCGCCACAGCACGGTGCGCCCGGCGCGGTCGATGTACTGCTCGGAGACGGTGCCGGTGTTGTACGTTTCTATGTCCATCACGCACACCGTGTCGTGGCTGCGCCCGGCTATGTCCACGCGGTAGCGCCCCACTATGTCCAGCAGGAAGGGCTTGTCGCGGCATTGCACCTCGCTGCCGGAGCGGGTTATGTCGCCCCGGGCGCTCAGGTGCGTGAGGTTGCCGCAGTTGTCCTCGCCAAAGCCCCAGTTGGGCAGGAAGGCGTCGCCGTCCAGGAAGGTGATAAAGCGCTTCACGCCGTCCCGGATTTCCATGGCGGCAAGATAGCGGCAGTGCGTATCGGTCAGCTGGGCGATGAAGCGGCGCTCCGTCGGCGCCTCGCGCCCGGAGCAGTCGCTCTCTCGCGCGGATACCTCCACGCCCTCTATGCCGTGTACCTCGGCGCGGCCGGTCACGCGCATGTCGTATATGCGGTCGCAGCGGCGGCTGGGCAGGTCGTACATGCCCCAGCTGAGCGATTCGCCCAGCCTGGGCACGAGGAACCAGCCCATCAGCTCCTCCCATACTATGTCAAAGGGCGGCTCGTCCAGGTGGGTTATGCAGTATGCGGGCAGCTCCGCAGGCAGTTTCTTCATGGCGGTATCTCCTTTCGTTGCGGCAGGATATGCGGCGCGGAAGCGCTCGCGCGCGCTGTGCAGGCGGCTCTTGACCGTGCCCAGCGGTATGCCCAGCCGGGCCGCTATGTCCGCCTGGGGCATGCCGCGCAGGTAGAACATGCTCAGCAGCTGCTCGTCGGCCGCGCTCATCTGCCCGAGCGTCCGGCTCACCGCGCTCTCGGGCGCGGCGGGGCCCAGCCGCCCCTCGCACAGGCGCCGGTCTTCGAGGGCCTCCAGCGACAGCTCGCCGCGCCGCGCCCGGGCCCGCGCCATGTCGCGCGCCTTGTTGCGCGCTATCGCCATCAGCCAGGGCTTGAAGCTCTGCTCGCTGCGCAGCGAGGCAAAGCTCCGGTATGCCGCAAGCATGGTCTCCTGAATGATGTCGTCCGCATCGCCGGGCGAGGCGGCGCGTATGCGCGCATAGCGCTCAAGCGCGGGGTAGTGTTCCTGCATGAGCGCGTCAAAGTCCATATTGCCACCTCCTCAGTGCGGCTTTCACTATATAAGACGCTCCGGGAACGGGGCGAGGTTCGGCAAGGGCGCGCGCAAGGTCAATTTTTGCGGACTCACTTTACATATGTCACGGGACGGGCTATAATAATATAAACGTGACAAAATCGGAGGAGAGCAAATGACGACAGTAAAGCAACTGTTTGCGCAAAGACCCGCAAGCGATATCGAAAACGTGACGATCTCGGGCTGGGTGCGCACGCTGCGCCAGTCCAAGACATTCGCCTTCATGGAGGTAAACGACGGCACCTTCTTCAAGAACCTGCAGGTGGTTATGAGCGAGGAGAACCTCGCCGACTACAGGGAGCTGGTAAAGACCGGCGTGGGCGCCTCGGTGGAGGTCACGGGCACTCTGGTGGTAACGCCCGACATGCCCCAGCCATTTGAGCTGCGCGCCTCGAACGTGCGCGTGGTGGGCGCAAGCGGCGGCGACTATCCGCTGCAGAAGAAGCGCCATACCCTTGAGTACCTGCGCACGATAGCGCACCTGCGCCCGCGCGCCAATCTCTTCCAGTGCGCCTTCCGCATACGCTCGCTCATATCGCAGGCCGTGCACATGTTCTTTGCCGAAAAGGGCTTTGTATATGTGCATACGCCGCTGATAACCGGCTCCGACTGCGAGGGCGCGGGCGAGATGTTCCAGGTGACCACGCTCGACCTGGAGAAGCTCCCCCGCACGCCCGAGGGCAGGGTGGACTACAACGAGGACTTCTTCGGCAAGCCCGTGAACCTGACCGTATCGGGCCAGCTGAACGTGGAGACCTACTGCATGGCCTTCCGCAACGTGTACACCTTCGGCCCCACCTTCCGCGCCGAGAACTCCAATACCCCGCGCCACGCGGCCGAGTTCTGGATGATAGAGCCCGAGATAGCCTTTGCCGACCTCTCCGCCGACATGGATCTGGAGGAGGAGATGGTCAAGTACCTCATCAACTACGTGATGACCAACGCGCCCGAGGAGCTGGACTTCCTCAACCAGTTCGTCGACAAGGGCCTCAAGGCGCGCCTGACCAACGTGGTCAGCAGCGACTTTGCGCGCGTGAGCTACACCGAGGCGATAGAGATACTGAAGAACTCGGGCCGCGAGTTCGAGTTTGAGCCCTACTGGGGCTGCGACATGCAGTCCGAGCACGAGCGCTATCTGTCCGAGACGCACTTTGGCCGCCCGGTGTTCGTGTACGACTATCCCAAGGAGATAAAGGCCTTCTACATGCGCCTGAACGACGACGGCAAGACCGTGGCCGCGGCCGACCTGCTGGTGCCCGGCATAGGCGAGCTGTGCGGCGGCAGCCAGCGCGAGGAGCGCCTGGATGTGCTGGAGCGCCGCATGCAGGAGTGCGGCATGAACATGGACGGCTACCAGTGGTATCTCGACCTGCGCCGCTGGGGCAGTGTGCCGCATTCGGGCTTTGGCATGGGCTTGGAGCGCATGGTCATGTACGCCACCGGCGTGAGCAACATACGCGATGTGCTGCCCTTCCCGCGCACTCCTCGCAACGCCGACTATTGACCCAGGCAGCGCGCCGCGCGGAGGCGTATCCGCCCGGCGCGCTTTAACGCTTCAGAAGGGATGAAACGGCTATGACAAAGGTGAAGATAACTCCCGGCGTGTGCGGCATGGTATGCGTAGCCACGGCCGAGAGCGCCGACGGCGAGACGGTCACGCTGCGCGCGCAGACCGATTGCCCGGCGGTGCGCGCCATGCTGGAGGAGCTGGGCGAGGGGCTGGACGCCTACGAGCTATGCCTTGCGCGCCCGGGCACGGGCCCGCTGTACGAGTATGCGCAGGAGCATTTCCCGATGCACTGCGCCTGTCCCACCATTGCGGGGCTTACGAAGTGCGCGGAGGCGGAGTGCCGTCTGGCGCTGGCGCGCGATGTGAGCATTGAGTTTATTGATGCCGAGTGAACAAAAGACCAGGCCCCACCGGGAAGCGAGAGCTTTCTGGTGGGGCCTGTGTTTTTATGATGATTTGCGTTCTGGCGTTGCCGTGCGGGTTTTGCGGCGGCGGTCTTTTGCGGCGCGCTGCCGGCGAGGTATGGGGTTTTGCGATGCTCTGCGTTCTGTCGCCGCTTTGCGGGTTTTGGGGCGCGTTCTTGCGCCGCATTTGGCTGCGGCAGCAGCCTTGTGGCAGCCTCCGGCGGCCAAGGAGGATTAGGGGGATTGCGATTTCCCCCTAAATCCTCCTTGGATTCTCCTGTCACCCCTTAAAACGCCGCCGCTCCGCTATGGGGCAGTGGCGGCTGGGGCTGGCCGCTGCGCGGCAGGCGCGGGGTCGATAGCGGCTTTGCGGCGTATCAGCGCCGCTGTTTGGGAGGCGGCTGGGGCTGGCCGCTGCGCGGCGGGCGCGGGGTCGATAGCGGCTTTGCGGCGTATCAGCGCCGTTGTTTGGGAGGCGGTGTGGGCTGGCCGCTGCGCGGCGGGCACGGGGTCGATAGGTGCTTTGCGGCGTATCAGCGCCGCTGTTTTGGAGACGGTGTGGGCTGGCCGCTGCGCGGCGGGCGCGGGGTGGGTAGCGGCTTTGCGGCTGCGCGGCTTTGCGGCTGCGTGGCGTTCTTTCCCCGGAGAGAGCGCGAGAGGGCCCGCAGGCCCTCTCGTGCTTTAATCGAACCCGGCGGCGT
>JBJEUC010000139.1:0-4343 GCA_051883635.1 Candidatus Fimadaptatus sp. | reverse complement strand
GGCATAGACACGGGCGGCACGTACACCGACGCGGTGGTATACGATTTTGAGACAAAGGCGGTGCTGGCCAAGGGCAAATCGCCCACCACCAAGCAGGATCTGGCCCAGGGCATAGGCGGCGCGCTGGACACGCTGCCGCGCGGGCTGCTTGAGCGCGCGGAGCTGGTGGCGCTGTCCACCACGCTGGCCACCAACGCCTGCGTGGAGGGCAAGGGCGGCCGGGCGCGGCTGGTGCTGATGGGCACCACGCGCAAGACGCTGGAGTACATCGGCGCGGACAAGAAGTACGGCCTGGACTACGACAGCGTGCTGTGCCTGAACACCAAGGGCACCTTCGACGGCAAGGTGATTGACCAGCCTGACTGGGACGAGGTGATGCGCCAGAACGACGCCTTCTTCCGCGACGCGGAGGCGCTGAGCGTGGCCGAGGTCAACGCGCTGCACAACGGTGCCGTATGCGAGCGCGGCGCGCGCGACGCGCTGAGCGGGCGCTACGGCGTGCCCTTCGTGATGGCCAGCGACCTGGTGAGCGGGCTCAACGTCATGGAGCGCGGCGCGACGGCGCTGCTCAACGCGCGGCTGCTGCCGGTGGTGGAGCGCTTCATGGAGGCGGTGGCGCGGGCGCTGGCGGAGCGGGGCCTTGCGATACCGCAGATGGTGGTGCGCAGCGACGGCAGCCTCATGGGCGAATCGCTCTCACGCACGCGCCCGGTGGAGACCATACTCAGCGGCCCGGCGGCGAGCGTGCTGGGCGGGCGCGCGCTGGCCGACTGCGACAACTGCCTGATAGTGGACATGGGCGGCACGACCACCGACATATCGATAGTACGCGGCGGCGCGCCGCGCATGACGGGAGGCATCAGCATAGGCGGCTGGCGCACGCAGGTGAAGGGCGTGTTCATAGACACGTTCGGCCTGGGCGGCGACACGCGGCTGTACATGCGCGACGGGCGGCTCATGCTGGACACGCGCCGGGTGGAGCCGCTGTGCGCGGCGGCGGCGCGCTGGCCGCAGGTGAAGGACGAGCTGAACGCGCTGCTGGAGAAGCGGCGCGTCCACACCCTGCCCATACACGAATTCCTCTACCTGGTCAGGCGGCCGGCCGACACCTCCCGCTATGCCGGATCCGAGCTGCGGCTCATCGACAAGCTGGCCGGCGGCCCGCAGATGATAGGCGGCAGCGAGCTGGACATGTACGCGCTGGAGAGCGAGCGGCTGGAGAACGAGGGCGTGGTGATGCGCTGCGGCCTCACGCCCACCGACATAATGCACATAAAGGGCGACTTCGAGGGCTTCGACCGCGAGGCGTCGCTGCTGGCGGCGCGCTACTTCCTGCGCGCGCTGCCCCAGTACAAGGACGATGCGCGCAGCCTGAGTGCGCTGTGCGACGAGGCGTACGCTCTGGTCAAGCGCAGGCTGTTTGAGAACATCGCCCGGGTGCTTATGGAGGCGACCTATCCCGACGAGCTGAAGGGCGGCATAGACGGCCAGCTGCGCGCGCTGATAGCCCGCAAGTGGGAGCGGCGCGGCGAGCCGGACGCGGAGGGCTTCTTTGACCTGCATCTGAACGCTCAGGCGGCGCTGATAGGCATAGGCGCGCCCACGCACATATTCCTGCCCGAGGTGGCCAAGGCGCTGGGCACGCGCTGCGTGATACCCGAGCACTCCGAGGTCGCCAACGCGGTGGGCGCGGTGGTGGCCGATATCAGCGCCACGGCGAGCGTCGAGGTGCGCGCCGACTACGCCTACGGCGGACTGGCCGGCTACACGATACACGCGCCGGGCGTGCAGGAGACGTTCGAGGAGCTGGAGCAGGCGCTTTCGGCCGCGCGCGAGGCGGCACGGGAGCTTGCCTGTGCCGAGGCGCGGCGGCGCGGCGCGCTGGGCGAGCTGACCGTGAAGGTGGAGGTCAACCCGCACGTGAGCCACACCCGCGACGGCGGCGAGGTCGACCTGGGCACGCACGTTGTGGCGTTTGCTACGGGAAGGATGAACTGATAAGGGGAACGGGCAAGGCGCGGCAGGGATGCCGCGCCTTTTGCGTGGGGAGGGGGCATGGGTGAAGGGGGAGCGGGATGACGCCTGCGATGGACGGTGAAAGGTAAGCGACGCTGAGGGCACGGAGAGGGACCTGCTCTTGCAAGTACGCTGGCGGGCACGGCTGAAACGCGCTGGGGGATTTGGCCCGCGCAGGCCCTCCTGGGGACAGGTCGGCATCGGGCGCGGCAGGTCTATGGCGCATTGGCATGACAAGGGGCTTCGGCACTCCGTGCGCGGCGCTCCCGTTATTTCGCCGGGTTGACTGTCAGTCATGACTTATGCATGTCTGGACGCCGGACAGATTCGGCTCTCCCATGGTGGCCAGCGTGGGTGCGGCAGAGCAAACCGCGCCCTGGCATGACAAGGGGCTTCGGCTCACCGTGCGCGGCGCGAATACCGCTTTCGCTGGACGTGCTGCTAAGCATGGTTGAGGAATGTCTGGGCATTGCATGGCTTAGTTTTCCCGGCGCGGCGCTCCCGTTATTTCGCAGGATAGATTCGGCTCTCACGGGGTGGCCAGCGTGTGTGCGGCAGAGCAACCGCGCCTTGGAATTGCAACGGGCTTCGCTCTTTGGACGCCGCGCTGACCTTACTCTTGCCGTACACGCTGGCGGGCGCGGCTGAAACGCGTCGGGGCATTGCCACTCCCAACGTCTCCCGAGAACCTGCCGCCCATGCGCAACATTGCAACCGCGCCCGGCGCTTGCCCGGAACGCTTTGCATATACGCCTCCGAGGGCCCGGCGCTGCGGCTGTGCATAACATCGCGCGCGCGGCGGCTCTGTCCCACGCCGGCGCCGCGCGCTTCAAACTCCGTGAACGTTGTGGCAGTTTTGTACAGGATCCGGATACATTTGTTTGACTAACGCGCGGGTTTGCTATATAATGGTGGCAAATGCCAAGGGCGGAAGGAGAGGATGGTATGTACAAATTTCCGATAGGCTTTATATGCGGGCTGAACGACGCGCAGCTGGATCTGGCGGCGGATATCGGCCTTAACGGCGTGCAGCTGTGGATGCCCGACCGCGAGGGCAAGGCTCCGCGCGACATGAAGGGCGAAAAGCTGGCGCTCAGCCGCCGTATGCTCAGCGACCGCGGGCTGGAGGTGTCGGCGCTCTGCGGCGACGTGGGCTCGTATGAGGACGCGTCAAAGAACCCCGCGCACATCGACGAGTTCAAGCGCATAGTCGACATCGCCGCGGGCTTCGATACAAAGGTGGTCACCACGCATATAGGCAAGGTGCCCGCCGAGCGCAACTGCGCGACGTACGACAACATGCTCGCCGCCTGCCGCGAGGTGGGCGATTACGCCGCTGCGGCCGGAGTGCGCTTCGCCGTGGAGACCGGCCCGGAGACGGCCGAGTCGCTGTGCGCCTTCCTGGACGAGCTCAACAACCCGGGCGCGGGCGTGAACCTCGACCCGGCCAACCTCATCATGTGCTCGCTGGACGACCCGGTGCAGGCGGTGTACACGCTGCGCAAGTACATAGTGCATACCCACGCCAAGGACGGCGTGAACCTCGTCCCGCCCACGGCGGAGGGCGGCGCGAAGTTCAGGGAGACCTCCTTCGGCGAAGGCGGCGTGGACTTCCCGGCCTACCTCAAGGCGCTGGACGACATCGGCTTCCGCGGCTATTTGACCATCGAGCGCGAGATACCCGATAACGCCTCCGAGGTGCGCAAGGCGGCGGCCTTCCTGCGCGGCATAATCGGCTGACGGGGCGGCTGTGCGGGCAGCAGGGAGCGATGATACGCATACGGGCGGCCGTCGGCAGGTGTGCCGACGGCCGCTTTGCGCTGCCACAGGCGCATTATGATGAGCCCGGCGGGCCCGCCGCCACGCGCCGCCGATGAGCCGAGAGCAAAGCGGAAAACGCGGTTCGCTCCGGCACGGCGCGGGCGCGCTCTAAGCAAAGTCTAATCCTGCCGCCACACATTGCCGCGCCGCGCATGGTATAATATGTGTGCGGAGAGACAACACGATGCGGGAGGATGTATCATGAAGAGGAAACTTGCGCTGCTGATGGCCGTCGTGCTGCTGGCGCTGCCCGTGAGCGCGCTGGCCGCGCCCGGGGAGGGGGAGAACCGCATGGCGGAGCTGTGGAACGCCGCGGCGGCTGCGTTTTCGGATGCGTTCGACGCGGTGCGCGACCCGGAGGCTCAGGAGAACGCCTGGGCCGCGCTGCGCTCGCGCTGGGACGAGCTGCGGGCCGGGCTGGGGGCCGATCTGGACGCCATACGCTCGGGCCTCGAGGACGCCGGGCGCTCCGTGGGCGACTGGCTGGAGGGGCACCGGGCGGACAT
>JBJEUC010000138.1:0-4348 GCA_051883635.1 Candidatus Fimadaptatus sp. | reverse complement strand
CGGAGCCCGCATCGGGCGATAAGCCCGCTGCGGAGCCTGCGCAGACGCCGTCACAGGACGGCATATGAATCAATCACGCGCTCCACGCGCGAGGAGGACAGTACAATGTCATTCAGGAAAGCGGTATCCCTGATATGCACGCTCTGCATGCTTGCGGCCATGCTCGCGCCGACGGCGGCGCTGGCCGACGTACATGTCGAAGAGTACGTTACCGAAGCGCAGAATGCGCTGGAGGGCGCCGAAGGCGGCTCAAATGAGAGCGACCCGGGCGAGAGCGGCTCCGGCGAAGGCCGTTCCGGCGAGAGCGGCTCGGGTGAGAGCGGCTCAGGTGAAGGCGGCTCCGGCGGAAGCGGCTCGGGTGAGAGCGGCTCGGGCGGAAGCGGCTCGGGCGAAAGTGGCTCCGGCGGGAGCGGCTCGGGCGAAAGTGGCTCCGGCGGGAGCGGCTCAGGCGGAAGCAGCTCCGGCGAGAGCGGCTCCGGCGGAAGCGGCTCAGGTGAGGGCGGCTCCGGCGGGAGCGGTTCCGGTGAGGGCGGCTCCGGCACGGGCGGCTCGGGCGGCGAAGCCTCGCCCACGGCCAGGCCCGCGCCCACCGCAGCGCCCGCGGCGACCGACGCGCCCCCGTTCCAGTTCCCCGAGATACTGCAGATACTGACCGACCGGCAGAGCATGTGGGTGGGCGACAGCGTGGTCTACACGATAATCGGCGTGGACGAGAACTGCGTGCTGGGCGTATATGACCCCAGCATGTACACCGAGCTGAACCCCGAAAACCCGACGCTGCTGGCCTGCACGCCCAACTACCCCGACCCCTACGACACCATACCGCGCATGACCTGGAATCCCGTGCTCAAGGGCTGGCAGTTCAGCTACCAGGCCCAAAAGACCGGCCAGTTCCAGCTGGTATGGCGCATGTACTCGGACACGAGCGCCACGCAGTACTGGAGCTACACCGAGGCCAGCGATCAGGACATAATAACGGTCTACGACCTGCCCACGATACAGGTCTACAGCTTGGAATCCAACGGCAAGGTGGGCGACCCCATAACGCTGGTGGTGAACACCAGCAAGTCCGTCACCTCCGTGACGCTGGTGGACGAAAACGGCCGCCAGCTCGACTACATAGAATCTGTTACCAGCAGCGACATGTACACCTACACCCAGTGGACCTGCGTGTACAAGTTCTACGAGACCGGCATGCACCGCGTGGCGGCACAGGCCAAGTCCGTGCTGGGCTTTACCGAAAAGACGGTCAGCACCGACCTGTTCAGCATAGGCATACTGCCCTCCACGACCCCGGTGCCCCTGCCCTCCGGCGGGCCCACGCAGGATCCCGCCCAGCCCACCGCGAGCCTGGGCGCGGGCTACGTGCGCTTCAAGCAGGTGCCCAGCGCCGACGCCAGGGTGGGCGGCGACGTGACGCTCAACCTGGACGTGGAGTTTGCCGCCTACGACGGCCGGCGCATCAACTACACCGAGGAAGAGTTCTACAACTACGTGGACTACATAGAGATACAACCCGAGATAACCGCGGACGCCTTCCCGTTCGTGGTCGACGAATCGCTGGAGCGCGTGATAATACACAGCTACGAGGAGATGCTGGACACTCCGTTCCGCTTCGACCTCAAGGTCAAGTCCGACCTGGCCAACGGCGCCTACACCTGCAACTTCACCCTGCGCTACCGGCTGCGCGGCAACGCCGACCCCGAGCCCGACAAGTCCGAATCCGGCATGGTATTCGTGACCGGCGCCAAGACGCCCTCCAACGGCGGAGGCGGCGGCGGTGGCGGCGGCAGCGCGCTCCCGCCCACGCAGGCCAAGCTGATGGTGGAGTCCCTCAGGACCGACCCCGAAAGCCCCCACGCCGGCGACACCTTCGACGTGATACTGACGCTCAAAAACACCAACGAGAAGCAGTACGTGCAGAACATAAAGCTGACCTATACCACCGACAGCGACGTGCTGCTGCCCGCGGGCGGCTCCTCCAGCTTCTACATAGACCGCATCGACGCGGGCGGCTCCTGCGAGCTGACCATACCCGTGACCGCGCGCGCCGACATGCCCGACGCCCCGGTAAAGATGAACCTGGCCATGGAGTACGAGGACCGCAAGGTAAACTCGCTCTCCGCCTCGCAGGTGGTCGTGCTCAACGTAAAGCAGGTGCAGAACCTGCGCCTGGACGAGCTGGTGCTGCCGCAGGGCGAGGTAGTGGTGGGCGATTCGGCCACGTTCACGATGAACGTGATAAACGCCGGGCGCACCACGCTCTACAACGTTTCGGCCGCCATGCTGGAGAGCGAAGCGTTCATGACGGCCGGTTCCTCCTACGTGGGCAACATGGAGTCGGGCGCCAGCAAGCAGATAGAGCTGGACATATACCCCATGGCCGAGGGCCCGATAGACGGCACGCTGCGCGTGACGTATGAGGACGCCAACGGCAACCAGTCCCATGTGGACACCCCGTTCTCCATATACGCCTCCTCCCCGCAGATGGACGACCCCGGCATGTACGAGCCGGTGATAGAGCCCACGCCCGAGCCGGTCAACGAGGTGACGGACGTGCTGGCCCGGCTGCCCTGGTGGGTATATGGCGCGGCGGGGCTGCTCGTGATATGCCTGGTGATGCTGGCCGCCCTGGCCTCGCACCGCAGGAGGATGGCCGCCTTCATGGACTACGACGACGAATAGACGCGCCCTGGGAGATGACAGATGCGATTTGGCGATATAGTGGCTTACAGCCTCAAAAACCTTAAGCAGAACAAGGGCCGCACGATAGCGACCATGGTGGGCGTGGTGCTGGGTACGCTGCTGGTGGTGCTGATAGTGGCGATAGGCAACGGCGCCAACAAGTCGATAATGGACAGCATGCAGCAGAACACGAACCTGATGCTGATAAACGTGTATCCCTACTACGGCGGCTATTCGGAGGAGGAGCCGGGGCAGGCCCATGTGACCAAGCTCACCGACAGCGTGGTGCGCCAGATGCGCATGATAGACGGCGTGGAGGCCGTTACGCCCACGGTAAACGTATGGCTGGGCATGGAGGCGTATCTGGTAAACGGCAAGTACGAATGCTACTGCCAGCTCGTAGGCGTGGACCCCGAGGCCTTTGCCACCTTCACCCGGCTCTCGGAGGGCCGCATGCCCGAGGTGAGCAAAAAGCGCATGGAGTTCGTGATGTCGCCGGTCAACATGGTCGACTTCCGCAACCCAAACGACAAGGACTACGAGTGGATAGACGTATATACGCTGCTGCAGAACGATGAGGCGATACCCCTGCCCAAGGTGGACTGGCTGGGCTCGCCGTTCACGGTGCGCTTCAAGTACTACGACTATTCCTCCGTGTCCGACATAAACCCCAACCCCACCGAGTACTCCTTCGAGATAGACGCCAAAATGACCGGCATACTCAAGCCTGACAAGAACGACTTTACGTTTTCCTACGGCACGTTCGTGGACATAAAGTGGCTGCAGCAGTTCGTAAAGGACAACAAGAAGCTGCTGAGCGACCTGGGCGTAAAGCCCGACCTGACCAGCTACGACAGCGTTTACGTAAAGGCCCGCAGCATAGACGAGGTTAGCAGCGTGCTCAAGGGCCTGAACGAGCTGGGCGTGCAGTACTCCAGCCCCATGCAGTGGATAGAGGAGCTGAAGGCCAGCACCAACAAGACGCAGATGTTTTTGATGTTCATCGCGATGTTCACCATGCTGGCCTCGATAATGTCGATATACAACACCATATCGATGTCCGTGCAGGAGCGCAAGCGCGAGATAGGCATTATGAAGGTGCTGGGCTGCCGCATATCGCGCATAAGGGCCATGTTCCTCTCCGAGGCGATGATGATAGGCCTGGGCGGGGGCTTCATGGGCCTGGTGCTGAGCTTTGCGCTGGCGCAGCTGATAAACAACGTGCCCGCCATAGGCGCGCTGCTGGGGCAGCTGATGGGCTCCTCGATATACGGTGACAGCGGGCTGAGCGCGATAATCACCCCCGACCTCGCGCTGCTGACCTGGCTGGGGGCGATAGCGGTATCGGTGCTGTCGGGCTACATACCCGCCAACCGCGCCACCCGGCTCTCCGCGCAGGAGGCCATACGTTCGGTGGGCTGACATGTCATGCGGGGCGTAGGCTCCGCCGGAAAAGCGTTTCGCCCGGGCGAGTATGTCGCCCGGGCGATTTTCTTCGCTCGTCAGGTGCTTTTTTCCATGTATGCATCCACTGATTTTCGTGAAGAACCCCTTTTCGTGAAGCACAACCCCCTTGCCCCTGCGGCAGAGCGCCGCATAAGAATGCCGCGCCCCGCGGCCTCCAACCCCCAGCGGAGCGGCGGCGTTTCAAGGGGTAATAGGA
>JBJEUC010000137.1:0-4360 GCA_051883635.1 Candidatus Fimadaptatus sp. | reverse complement strand
AGGGAATGGCCATTCCCACCGCAAAGCCGACGTGCGTCCGGCGTGTACGTCGCTGCTTCCCTCCCAAGAGCTTCCGCTGAAGCGCTGCGCATTTCTGGCGCGGGACGTGCAGGGATGGGCTTTGTGTGCGAGGAATTGGCAATTTTCGCCGCACAGCCGCCGCGTACTCCGCGCGGGCGCTCCGCCCCGGCTGTATCCGGGCGCCGCCCATGAGCTTTCTCCCAAGCGCCGTGCGGGGAAATGGAATTTGCCGCCGCAAAGCCGCCGTGCGTCCGGCGCGTAGGCCGCTGCTTCCCTCCCCTGCACTTCCGCCAAAGCGCTGCGCATTTCTGGCGCGGGAAAGGCATGAAATCACTTGGTGTGCGAGGGAGTGGCAATTCCCACCGCAAAGCCGACGTGCGTCCGGCGTGTACGTCGCTGCTTCCCTCCCCTGCGCTTCCGCCGAAGCGCTGCGCATTTCTGGCGCAGGACGTGCAGGGATGGGCTTTGTGTGCGAGGAATCGGCAATTTTCGCCGCACAGCTGCCGCGTACTCCGCGCGGGCGCTCCGCCCCATCTGCATCCGAACGCCGCCCCATGAGCTTTCGCCCAAGCGCCGTGCGGGGAAATGTGATTGGCCGCCGTGCGTCCGGCGCGTACGTCGCGCGTACTCCGCCCCATCTGCGCCCGGACGCCGCTCTGCGCTGCCCGGCGCGCGCCCCCAGCAGTGCATAATGAAAATTCAGTTAGAACGCCCGCGCACGCTTGTCGGATGCGCGGGCGCGTGCTATCATTGGGTATATAATACGCAATTACGCGAGGTGCCGATCATAATGAAGAAACAACACGTACGGCGCGTGGAGCCCGACGCAGCCGAACGCTATATGCCCGACGCGCGCACCGGGCTCACCGACGGGCAGGTGGCGCGGCGCATAAGCGACGGCCTTACCAACGTGGCCAGCACGTCCCAGGGCAAGTCCTACGGCCGCATACTGCGCGACAATCTGATGACGCTGTTCAACCTGCTCAACTTCGCGCTGGCGGCGTGCGTAATACTGGTGGGCTCGTACAGCAACGCGCTGTTCATCGGCGTAATCGCGTGCAACATAGTGATAGGCACGGTGCAGGAGATACGCGCCAAGCGCACCATAGAGCGGCTGAAGGTCGTGAGCGCGCCCACCGCCCGGGTCGTGCGCGAGGGGCGGGAGCGCGAGATAGCCGTGGAGGAGCTGGTGCTGGACGACATCGCCATATGGCGAAGCGGAATGCAGATAAGCGCCGACTGCGTGGTGGCCGAGGGTACGGTCGAGGTGAACGAATCGCTGCTGACCGGCGAGAGCGACGCGCTGACCAGGCGTCCCGGCGACACGCTCATGTCGGGCAGCTTCGTGGTATCGGGCGAATGCCGCGCGCGCGTGGAGCACGTAGGCGACGACAACTACGCCGCGCGCATAGCGGGCGACGCGCGCGCGTTCAAAAAGCCCAACTCCGAGCTGATGCGCTCGCTGAACCTGATAATAAAATACACCGGCATCGCGATAGTGCCGATAGGCGCGGCGCTGTTTGGCAAGCAGTATTTCGCCCTGCACATGTCGCTGGCCGATTCGGTGGTAAAGACCGTGGCGGCCATGATAGGCATGATACCCGAGGGGCTGATACTTCTGACCAGCGTGGCGCTGGCGGTAGGCGTTATCAGGCTGGCGCAGCGGCGCACGCTGGTGCAGCAGCTCTACTGCATAGAGACGCTGGCGCGCGTTGACACGCTCTGCCTGGACAAGACCGGCACGCTGACCACGGGCGAGATGCAGGTGAGCGAGGTCATACCCATGGACGCCACGGTCGAGTTCACGATAGAGGCCATGCGCGCGTTCGTGAGCGCCATGACCGACGACAACCCCACCAACCGCGCGCTCAGGAGCCGCTACGCGGGCGGCTCCGACTGGCGCTGCCTGCACGTGGAGCCCTTCTCCTCGGCGCGCAAGTGGAGCGGCGCGCAGTTTGAGGGCCACGGCAGCATAATCGTGGGCGCGCCCGAGTTCGTGCTGGGCGCGGGCTACGCGCGGGTGCGCGACATGGTGGAGGACTACGCCCGGCGCGGCCAGCGCATTCTGGCGCTGGCGCACTCGCCCCGGCCCTTTGGCGACAGGGCGCTGCCCGAGGGCGAGCTGACGCTGTGCGCGCTGATAGCGATAGGCGACACGCTCCGGCCCGAGGCGCCCTCCACGCTCAGCTACTTTGCCGAACAGGGCGTGGACATAAAGGTCATATCGGGCGACAACCCCGTGACCGTGGCCAGCGTGGCCGCGCGCGCGGGGCTGGACACGGCGGGGCGGCTGATAGATATGTCCACGCTCGCCACGGACGAGGAGGTCGCTGCCGCCGCCGAGCGCTACACCGTGTTCGGGCGCGTGACCCCGCAGCAGAAGCGCGTGCTGGTAAACGCGCTCCGGAAGCGCGGACACACCGTGGCCATGACCGGCGACGGCGTAAACGACGTGCTGGCGCTCAAGGACGCGGACTGCTCCATAGCCATGGCCACGGGCAGCGACGCCGCGCGGCAGGTGGCCAACATTGTGCTCATGGACTCCAACTTCGCCTCCATGCCGGCGGTGGTGGCCGAAGGGCGGCGCGTGATAAACAACATATCCCGCTCGGCCTCGCTGTTTTTGACCAAGACGATATTCTCCGCGCTGCTGGCGGTGCTGCTTTTGATAATGCCCCACGCCTACCCCTTCCAGCCCATACAGCTCACGCTCTTTTCCTCGCTCGCGATAGGCTTCCCCTCGTTCGTGCTGGCGCTGGAGCCCAACAACGCGCGAGTCAAGGGCAGCTTCCTGCTGAGCGTGATGGAGCGCGCCCTGCCCGCCGCGCTCACGATAGTTATGGGCGTGACGGCGTGCATGCTCATGAGCGGGCCGCTGGGCATGAGCGCGGGCGCGGTCAGCACGGTGGCGGTGCTCTTCACGGTATCGGTGGGGCTGGTGTCGCTGGCGCGCGTGTGCCGGCCCTTCAACCTGATACGGCTGGGGCTGGTCGTGGTCTGCGTGGGCGCGTTTGCGCTGGCGATACTGTTTACGCCCACGCTCTTCAAGCTGGAGCCGCTGAGCGCGAATCAGCTCATACTGCTGGCCGTAATGGTACTCATGTCCTGGCCCGTAATGCGGCTGATAGTCTCCGCGTTGGAAGCGCTGCCGGTTTTCCGCCGAAACCATGTTTGACTGATGCGCGGAAGTGTTATATAATATAACAGGAACAGGCATGGGACAATTTCACATAAGCAGGAGGGGTTTATTATGGAACTCAAGGGTTCTCAGACCGAGAAGAATCTTCAGACGGCGTTTGCCGGCGAGAGCCAGGCGCGCAACAAGTACACCTACTATGCCTCCAAGGCCCGCAAGGAAGGCATGAACCTGGTGGCCAACATATTCGAGGAGACCGCCGGCAACGAGAAGGAGCACGCCAAGATCTGGTTCAAGCTCCTGCACGACGGCATGCCCTCCACCGAGGAGAACCTGCTGGACGCCGCCGAGGGCGAGAACTACGAGTGGACCGACATGTACGCGGGCTTTGCCGAGACGGCGCGCGCCGAGGGCTTTACCCGCATAGCCAACCTCTTTGACGAGGTCGGAAAGATCGAGAAGGAGCACGAGGAGCGCTATCGCGCGCTGCTGGCCTCCGTCAAGGAAGGCACGATGTTCGAGAAGGAAAAGGAGGTCGTATGGGTCTGCTCCAACTGCGGCCACATCCACGTGGGCCCCAAGGCGCCCGAGGTATGTCCGGTATGCGAGCATCCCAAGGCCTACTTCATGATGCGCGTGCAGAACTATTGATTCGTTTCAGTCGAAGCGCCGTTGCCGGGTTGGGCAGCGGCGCTTTTTGCTATATGCAGATTGGGAGGCGGCGGAGCGGAGCGTTCTTGCGCGGCGCTCTGGCGTTGTTGCAAAGGGCTGGGTGTGTTGCTCTGCGTTCTTCCGTTTCGTTGCGGTTATCGCGGCGGCGTCCTTGCGCCGCTTTGGGCTGCGGCAGCAGCCTTGTGGCTGCCTCCGGCGGCCAAGGAGGATTAGGGGGATTGCGATTTCCCCCTAAATCCTCCTTGGATTCTCCTATTACCCCTTGAAACGCCGCCGCTCCGCTATGGGGATGGAGGCGGCGGAGCGCCGCGTTCTTGCGCGGCGCTCTGCCTTGTTGCAAATGGCTGGGTGTGTTGCTCTGCGTTCTGCCGTTGGCTTGCGGTCTTTGCGGCGGCATCCTTGCGCCGCTTTTGGCTGCGTTAGCAGCCTTGTGGCTGCCTCCGGCGGCCAAGGAGGGATAGGGGGATTGCGATTTCCCGGCTCCGCACTGTGCGCTTACGCGCCCAGTGTTCCGTGCGGCTGCACGGCAGC
>JBJEUC010000136.1:0-4383 GCA_051883635.1 Candidatus Fimadaptatus sp. | reverse complement strand
AAATAGTGCCTGCACTTTGCGGAGGAATATGGTAAAATATGTTGAGTAACGCATTCTGTCGGCAAAGCCCAGCTTACGCGGTATGCCGGGCGCGAGGGGCGCCCCGCATAACTTTTCCCGACTGCGTTAGGAGGAAAAACATGAGCCAATATAAAAGCAGATATGATTCCGGCCGCAGCGAGCCTGCGCGCCGTTCGCCGTCCGGCGCGCGCGGCGGCAGCCCGTCCCCGCGCCGTTCCCCGCAGAAGAAGCGGCGCGCGGGCAGCGACAGCGCCCTGCCGCGCGGAGTGGGCCTGGCTGCCGTGGCGATGGCCGTGATGCTGGGCCTGGCGCTCCTGATGCAGCAGTTGGGCGGCGGCACGGTCGAGGCCTCGTCCAGCATAACCGGCAACATCGTCGAGGGCAGCCCCATCAGGCTCACCGAGGTGATGTCCTCCAACTCCTCCGCGCTCAGCGACGAGGACGGCGATTACCCCGACTGGATAGAGATAAAGAACGTATCCGACAAGCCGGTGAGCCTGGCCGGGTACCTGCTCAGCGATTCGGTGACCAAGGACAAGTTCTTCCCCCTGCCTGACACCACGCTGGACGCGGGCTCCTACATGGTGATATACGCCTCCGGCAAGAGCCGCAGCGCGGCGGGCTCCAACATACACACCAGCTTCAAGCTCTCCTCCTCGGGCGAGACGGTATTCCTGCTGGACGACATGAGCAACGTGCTGGACATGGTCGAGATACCGGCGCTGGGCGGCAACTACTCCTACGCGCGCGACCTCACCGCCAACACCTGGAGCGTGACCGACCAGTACACGCCCGGCTATCCCAACGAGCCGCAGTATCACGAGCAGCTGCTGGGCAGCAGGATAGCGGTCGACAGCGTGCTCAGGATAAACGAGATATGCGCCTCCAACAAGACCATACTGGCCGATGCAGACGGCGAATACTCCGACTGGATAGAGCTGTACAACGCGGGCGGCGAGGCGATAAACCTCAAGGGCTACGCGCTCAGCGACAAGTCCGGCAAGCCCCTGCAGTGGATATTCCCCGACGTGACGATAGAGCCGGGCGCATATATGGTGGTGTTCGCCTCCGGCAAGAGCCGCACCTCCGGCGAGATGCATACCAACTTCTCGCTGGGCAGCGAAAAATCCGAGGTGCTGCTCACCAGCCCCACCGGCGTGATACTGGACCTGGTCTCCTACGACCTGATACCCCAGGATTCCACCTACGGCCGCAACGAATCCGGCCAGTGGCAGATATACGCGCAGGGCACTCCCGGTTACGCCAACACGCAGCAGGCCATGGCCATATTTGAACAGAACCTTTCAGCCCGGAACGACACCGGGCTTTTTATTGAGGAGGCGCTGGCCTCCAACTCGGTAGAGACCGAGGCCAACCCCGGCTCCTACGACTGGCTGGAGCTGCACAACCGCTCGGATCAGGATGTCGATCTGAGCGGGTTCGGCCTGAGCGACAATCCCGCCAACCCGCGCAAGTGGCAGTTCCCCGCGGGCGCCACGATAGAGGCCGGCGGCAGGCTGGTGATATACTGCTCCGGCCAGAACACCTATGATACCTCGAAAAGTAAATATCACACCAATTTCAAAATATCGCACCTGGGTGAAACGCTGACGCTCTGCAAACCTGACGGCACGATAGTCGACAAGCTGCCCATGGACATGCAGTACGCCGACGTATCCTTCGGTCGGGTAAGCGATCAGGCGGGCTTTTTTTATTTGACCAGCCCTACGCCCGGCGCGCGCAACGAGGGCAGCGCGGCTCTGGGCAAGGTGAGCGACGTGAGCTTCTCGGTGGAGGGCGGCGTGATGACCGGCGCTGTGTCGCTTGAGCTGAGCTGCGACGACCCGCGCGCCACGATATACTACACGCTGGACTGCACCGACCCCACCAGCGCCGCCACGCCCTACACCGGGCCGATACAGCTTTCCTCTACAACCGTCGTGCGCGCGGTGGCCGTGCGCGACGGCTACATCGACAGCTTCATCCGCTCCGCCACGTACCTGTATGGCGTGGAGCACACGCTGCCCGTGATATCGATAGTGACCGACCCGGACAACCTGTTCGACTACAACAAGGGCATAATGGTGATGGGCCCCAACGCCACCGACGAGTTCCCCTACGGCTCCCGCGGCAGGGGCGCGAACTTCTGGATGGACTGGGAGTATCCGGCCGGGTTTGAGTACATCGACGAGAGCGGCAGCACGGTGCTGAGCCAGAACATAGGCATATCGCTGGTGGGCCAGTACTCGCGCGCCGAGGACCAGAAGTCGATAGGCCTGTATGCGCGCTCGCGCTACGGCAGCTCCACCTTCGACTTCAACCCCTTCCCCCAGCTGAGCTTCAGCCAGTACCACGCGATGGTGGTGCGCGCCTCCGGCCAGGACTGCAAGTACACGCGCCTGCGCGACGCGGTGCTGACCTCGCTTGCCGAGGGCACGGGCGTGCTGTACCAGTCCGCCACGCCCGTGGTGGTGTACCTGAATGGCGAATACTGGGGCCACTACAACCTGCGCGAACGCATAAACAAGTGGTTCATCGCCCAGCACGAGGGCATCACCGACGAGGAGCAGATTGACCAGATAGACATAATCAAGGGCAACACGCGCGTGCTCAACGGCTCGTTTGCCTCCTTCCAGGAGATACTCGACTTCGTGGGCGAGCACAGCCTAAAGGACGAGGAGAACCTGCGCTGGGTCGACGAGCGCGTGGACATAGAGAACTACCTCACCTATGTGGCCATGGAGATGCTGGTGGCCAATACCGACACCGGCAACATCAAGTTCTACCGCGTGCCGGGCGGCAAGTGGAAGTGGATATTCTACGATCTGGACTGGGCGTCGTTCGACATGAGCTACGACTACGTGAACCGCTACCTGAACGAGACCGGCCACGGCGTGCGCAAGATGTTCAACAACACCCTGATACGCGGACTGCTGGCCAATACTCAGGTGCGCGACCGCTTCCTGACGATACTGGCCGACCTCATGAAGGGCAACTTCTCCAACAGCAACATAGAGGCCCGGGTGGCCGAGTACAAGGCCCTGATTGACCCGGAGATGGACGCGCAATTTGAAAAATGGGGCAGCTCCCGCGAAAAGTGGGAAAAGTACATAAACACCTTCGTCAGCAACATAAAGGGCAACAAAAAGACGCTGATAGAGGACCTGGGCTCCTACTTCAACATGTCCTCCGGCGAGCTGTCCGCCTACTTCGGCGAAGTGGATATGAACTGAGGCAAAGTATGCGCCGGTTGCGGCCGGCCTTGGATAGGGAGTGATCGTTTGGCAAAGCAATCCCCGTTTTCCCCTCCGGCGGGCTCGCTGGAGATACCCGCGCGGCACGAATACAAGTACTTCATCAACTTTGGCGAGTACGCGCACCTGAGCCGCACGCTTGACTACGTGCTCTACCGCGACAAGAACGGCGACGAGTTCAACGAATACCACATACGCTCGCTGTACTTTGACGACGAGTACAACACCGCCTTCGCCGACAAACTGCGCGGCGTGCAGGACCGCGACAAGTACCGCATCCGCATCTACAACTTCTCGGACAAGCTCATACGCCTGGAGCGCAAGAGCAAGTACGGCGACGGCATCGCCAAGCAGTCCATCGCGATATCGCGCGAGCTGTGCGAGCAGCTGATGGCAGCCGACCCCACCGGCCTTGAGCAGAGCGACCAGCCCCTGCTGCGGGACGTCTACAAGCAGATGCGCACGCGCGGCCTCAAGCCCGCAGTGATAGTGGACTACGTGCGCGAGGCCTACGTGCATCCGGCCGAGCATGTGCGCATCACCTTCGACAAGCAGCTGCGCACCGGCCTGTTCTCGCAGGACCTGTTCGAGCGCTGGCTGCCCACCATCTGCCCGCTCGACGACAACTCCATGATACTCGAGGTCAAGTTTGACAACTACCTGCCGGACTACATACGCAGGCTGCTGTGGTCCTGCAACGCGCAGCGCAGCGCGATATCCAAGTACACGCTGTGCCGCAGGTTTGAGCCGAACTGCGAATTCTGACGCAGTCGCTATAGATACAATAGGCAACGATAAGGAGGATAACTCATGGGCGACACATCTACAATCAGCGCAAGCAACCTCTCCAAGTACTTTACGCAGGGCAATATCGACCTGGTCGGCGTGCTGCTGGCCATAGTGTTCGCGTTCGTCATCGGCGTGTTCATATACTGGGTATATCATGCCAACTACCGCGGCGTGATGTATTCGCGCAACATGGGCATGATGCTCGTCATGCTGACTCTGATAACCACCCCGGTCGTCATGTGCATCAAGTCATCGCTGGAGCTGTCCATGGGCATGGTCGGCGCGCTGTCCATAGTCCGCTTCAGGACGGCGGTCAAGG